>WUAJ01000338.1 GCA_009827215.1 Phycisphaeraceae bacterium | reverse complement strand
ACTCGATATCCGTATCATCATCCGCCTGCCACGGATCTTGATGGATCACAAACTCAAGTGCGACCCCATCAAATGTATTGGGCCAATCCGCATCCGTATAGAACGGCGCTTCCCGCCGTCGACCCTCTGTCTTCAATCCAGTCCAGTTTGCAATGCATTGACCAAGCCAGAACCCTTCAAGCTGATTTGCATATGCCTGCCGATCCAACTCAATCGCCCCTGGAGGGACCGCGCCAACACCGGACTCAGTGCACAAACACAACACCAAAATGGGCGTCAACAACGCTGAACTCGAACGAGCCATGGGTAACCACAAAGTACCAAGATCTCACGCTGGATTCAAGAATACTCCCGCTGAATCGCCCGTTTCAATGGCAATTGCAATCCCCAAAAAAGCAGCAAGCCCGATATGGAGCACGATCGCTCAAATCGCACTGACCTATCGGGCCTGCCAAAGTCCATTTGATTTACACCAGCAAACTTCTTGATTACTCAGGGCACCCATCACTAAACGCCGCAAGGAACGCACTCACATCCAAGAAGTTGAGCGATCCATCCGAGTTGATGTCCGCGGTACAACTCGGAGCCGGATTGGGTTGGTACTCAAACGCACCCAGATCCACACACAACTCCCAGGTCGAGATCCCACTATTTACAGTATCCGGATCATCCAGATTCCGGATATCCCCCGCTAGATCGGTATCCAAATCCAGCACATCGATGATCCCGATGTTCGGCGCTCCCAGCAACCCACGCGAGTTCCCCGCATCGATCGCCGCCGAACCAGCCATCAGCGAGTAATCGCCGATCATCGGATCGACAAACATCGGATCCGCATTGAAGTTCCCGTTGGAATCCGCGTTGCCCGCTGGTCCCTCAGGGAGCAGGCTATATGTCGCATTCAGATCACCCGTCCCGCTGTCCGAGGTCGCCGAGTCATTGACCACGATGCAGTTGAGCAGGTTCGTATCCGCATCGGTGCGCGCCGAGCGGAATGTATCCGCCACACCCTCTGCCACTACATCGTTCCCCACAAATGTACAGTTCACGGCCTCAAAGATCTGCTCATTGCGAACCGCGCCGCCGTCAACTTGCGCCATGTTGTTCGAAAACACCGAGTTCGTCGCGTGGAACACATCCTGATCCGAGATCCACACCGCGCCACCACCAGATTCCGCGACATTCTGATCAAAGACACAGTCCAACACATCAACAATCCCAGCGCTCGATGTACCAAGCACCGCGATCGCTCCGCCGCGGACCGTCGCGTCATTGTCAATAAACGAGCAACCAACGAAGTCCGCGGTGTCACCAGCAGACGCGTAAGCCATTCCGCCGCCCTCTGTCCCAGTGTTGTCTTCAAAGGTGCAGTTGATGAAGGTCTTGTTTGTCGTTGAGATTAGGTACAAACCGCCTCCGTCGCCTGTCGTGGTGTTCCCGCGGATGATCGTGTCCATGACCGTCGCTGTGCCGGAGATGTACAGCCCGCCACCATTGCCCGTGCCCGAGTTGTTCTCAATCACACAGTCCATGATGATCGCCGTCGATCCGCCCTCAATCGAAACACCCGATCCAGCAGTCGCCGATGACCCGTTTGTGAATGTAATCCCATCGAGCACGACATCAGTCGTGCCTCCCGAAGAGACGAAGCACTTCCCGAGCCCCTGCCCAAACACAATCACATCCCCGCCCCCTGCGTTCTGGAGCGTTAAATCCTTCCCTCCTGTCACACTCAAGTTCTCCGGATACAAGTCCGGCTGGATCACAATCACATCCCCACTCGAAGCCGCATTGATCGCCGCCGTGATCGTGATGAAGTCGTAATCAACAAAGTTTGGTCCAACAGTAATCGTGTCCGCAACGCTCAGCGAGGTCGCCGCAGCGATAGCCAATGCCCCGGCAAAGCAGTTTTTCATATACATGTTCCAGCTCCGTTTTGATGGTGTCTTTCGTTCCGAGACCTCGTCTCGCCATCAAACAAAGCGACAATCGCCAAACCCGCGCGCGATACGCAGTCAGTTTTTCCATGACAGTCCAACCACGGACTGTGAATCCAACTGCTGCACTTGAAACTGTTACATCCAAAGCTGCAAACAAGAATCAATCCGAACACGAGAAAACAAGTCTAAAAACA
>WUAJ01000337.1 GCA_009827215.1 Phycisphaeraceae bacterium | reverse complement strand
GCATGAGATTTGGGAGAGAGAGCCCCGCGTATGCGGGGTTTTTTTATGGTTTCTGCGCCGATATGGAGCACGAATTGGGCGCTTTGGAGAGGTGCGGGGGTCCATATTCTTACGGCTTGCATATCGTTGTTGATGGGTTGTGTTTATCCGCAGCCGTACATCGACCTACCTGATCTCGCGACTGAATGGCGCTATTGAGAGATTTCCCATGACCATCATGATTACAGGCGGTGCGGGATTCATCGGCGCGAACTTCGCGATTGATTGGCTCAGGAAGAATGACGAGGTTGTCCTGAATCTCGACAAGCTGACCTATGCGGGGAATCTTGAGAATCTGAAGTCGATTGAGGACAATTCGTCGCACATCTTTGTGCGTGGAGATATCGGTGATTCTGAACTGGTCGACCAGTTGCTCAAGCAGCACACGCCTCGCGCGATTATCAACTTCGCAGCTGAATCGCATGTGGATCGCTCAATCGAAGGTCCGGAAGCGTTCATACAGACCAATGTCGTGGGGACCACTCGCTTACTCCAGTGTGCACGCAGGTACTTTCAATCCATGCCCGCCGATCAGCAGTCCGAGTTCCGCTTCCTGCATATCTCAACGGATGAGGTGTACGGCTCGCTGGCTCCGGATGATCCCGCGTTCACAGAACTCAATCGCTACGAACCCAATAGTCCATACAGCGCGAGCAAAGCGGCTTCGGACCATCTCATCCGCGCGTACCACCATACCTATGGCTTGCCCGTCCTGACGACCAACTGCTCGAACAACTATGGTCCGTACCAGTTCCCTGAAAAACTCATCCCGCTCATGATCCACAACGCGCTTAAAGGGAAGCCGCTCCCGATCTATGGCGATGGACAGCAAGTCCGGGACTGGTTGTTCGTATCGGATCACTGCAGCGCGATCCGGAGGGTGCTCGATGCTGGAACAGTGGGGGAGGTGTACAACATCGGTGGTCTCAACGAGAAGACGAACATCGAGATCGTTCATCACCTCTGTGATCTACTCGATGAGTTGAGTCCCAAATCTGATGGAGGGTCGTACCGATCGCAGATCGAGTTCGTGAAGGATCGTCCGGGACATGATCGCAGATACGCGATTGATGCAACCAAAGTCGAACGCGATCTGGGATGGAAACCACGCCACACCTTCGAGCAAGGCATCCGTGAAACAGTCGAGTGGTATCTCGCTCATCCGGAATGGGTCGAGCACATCACGAGCGGCGAGTACCTGAAGTGGGTACAGAGGCAGTACACATGAGCATCCTGCTGCTGGGCGCCAATGGACAGGTGGGGTCGGCGCTGCGAAAGACGCTGCGTCCGATGGGGGCGATCATCGCGTGCACGCGCGATCAAGCCGATCTGGAAGATATGAGGGGGCTGCGTTCGTTTCTCGCGGACTTGAATCCGAGCGTGATTTTCAACGCCGCGGCGTACACTGCGGTCGATCGAGCGGAGGATGAACCCGATCGTGCGAAGCTCATCAATTGCGATGCCGTGGAGATTCTTGCTGAGCATGCCGCGCAGACCGGTGCATTGCTCGTGCATTACTCGACGGATTATGTATTTGATGGTAAAGGTGATAAGCCGTATGCGGAAACGGATGATCCGAATCCGCAGAGCGTCTACGGAAAGACCAAGCTCGACGGAGAGCGAGCAATCCAATCGAGTGGCTGCGAGCATTACATTTTCAGAACGAGCTGGGTCTACAGCGATACTGGGAACAACTTCGTCAAATCCATTCGGCGTCTCGCAACAGATCGCGAAGAACTCACGATCGTAGATGACCAGATCGGAGCGCCAACGAGTGCAAACTTGATCGCGTCGATCACTGCGGATGTGTTGTCACAGCACACTCAGGGCACGATACTACGCACGGGGCTGTATCACCTTGTTGCATCTGGAGAAACGAGCTGGTATGGGTTTGCTCAGCACTTCTTGGAAGCGGATCGGACATCGGGAGCTCGCATCGCGAAGGTGCTTCCGATCCCGAGTGAGTTGTATCCGACCAAAGCTGCGCGTCCGAAGAACTCAAGACTTAATACGCAGAAGTTGCGGGATGCGTTTGGCGTCGAGCTTCCGGATTGGCGCGTGGATGTTGATT
>WUAJ01000336.1 GCA_009827215.1 Phycisphaeraceae bacterium | reverse complement strand
TTTGCATCATCACGAAGCATCTGATGGATCAGCGTGGTCGCGATGCGAGTTCCGCTGCATCCAAGAGGGTGTCCAATCGCGATCGCGCCGCCGTTGACATTTACTTTGCTCTCATCCAGTCCAAGGTCACGCACACAAGCAATTGATTGTGCCGCAAACGCCTCATTGAGCTCAACAAGATCGATCTGATCTAGAGTCAGACCCGCTCGATCGAGCGCTTTGCGGATTGCTGGAACAGGACCGATGCCCATATACGCCGGATCGACACCAGCTGAGGCGCTCTTCCCGACATACGCGATCGGGGTCAGTCCGAGTTCCTTCGCTTTGGACTCTTCGACGAGCAGCATCGCCGCGGCGCCATCATTGACCCCTGATGAGTTTCCAGCCGTGACAGTTCCAAGTTCATCCTTCGCAAAGACTGGCTTGAGTGTCCCAAGTTTTTCAAGCGAGGTATCAGGTCGAGGGTGTTCATCCGTATCAAACATAACGGGTTCACCTTTGCGTTGTGGGATCTCGACTGGAATCAGTTCGTCCGCAAATAAATCCTTGTCGTTCGCGGCTTTCCATCGCTGCTGACTCCGGAACGCAAATGCGTCCTGATCTTCCCTGCTGATCCGATGCTTCCGAGCAACATTCTCCGCCGTCTCGCCCATAGGGAATGGATAGTGGAGTTCGGAGAGCTTGGGATTGATGAATCGCCATCCGATTGATGTGTCGTAAATCTTCTGAGAGCGATCAAACCCTGATTCAGCTTTGCTCAACACCAGTGGCGCTCGGCTCATGGATTCCACACCACCAGCAATGAACACATCGCCGTGGTCTGCCTCGATCATTCGCGCGGCGATATTGATCGCTTCGAGTCCTGAAGCGCAGAGGCGATTGACTGTTGATCCTGGGACAGTTTCAGGGAGGCCCGCGAGCAGCGCTGACATGCGAGCGACATTTCGATTGTCCTCTCCCGCTTGGTTCGTCGCACCAAGGTAGACATCATCAATGATCCAACCATCAATACCGCTCCGTTGTACCACTGCACGGATCACATGAGCCGCAAGATCATCAGGTCGTACAGAGGATAGCGCCCCGCCGTATCGACCAATCGGGGTTCGCAACGCACAAATCACAGCGGCTCTTCTTTGCATGACTGATCTTAGGTTCACCCACCAGTTCAGTCGCTCAAAACCACACAGGAATGCGTATGCAATCCTGATTTGTCGCATGGAATCAACGATTTGGACACCGCTACGCATACCATTGACCGATGACGCAGACTTGGAATCTTGAAGCCGCGATGGACCGCTCGATCACGCTTGTCGATGGCGTGCACGTAGGGCACAGCACCAATGCGCAAGGCTGCACCGGATGCACCGCGATTGTGTGTCAACACGATGCCGTTGCCGGAGTGGATGTGCGAGGCGGAGCGACAGCTTCGCACGAGATTGAACTGCTCAATCCTACAGGATTGGTCGATCGTGTCCAAGGGATCATGCTGACCGGCGGATCAGCGATGGGACTCGCATGCGCCTCCGGAGCATCTCGTTTCATGCGTGAACATGGGCGTGGATTTCAGACCAATCAAGGCGTAGTTCCAATCGTCCCCGCCGCGGCAATTTATGATCTTGGAATCGGCGATTCAGAAGCGCATCCCGATGCTCAATCTGGGTATGAAGCTTGCCGAAACGCGAGCAAGGAATCCATCAGCGGTTGCGTTGGAGCTGGGACCGGAGCTGTTGTCGGAAAGATATTTGGTCATACCCATGCGACCAAGTCAGGTTTAGGCTCGGCTGGATGGGAAACAGATGATGGACTCCAAGTCGGAGCATTGGTCGTTCTCAACGCATTCGGTGATGTCAGGCATCCAGAAACAAATAAGATCCTCGCCGGCGCTCGAAGTGATGATGGTGTCCCGATAGACAGTCAGCACGCATACATGATGGGACACCAAGACCCGATCATGTTCGGGTCAAATACCACGCTTTGCGTCATCGCGACGAACGCAAAGCTTGATAAGACCGAGACGAGCATTGTCTCCCGGATCGCTCAAACAGGCGTAACCCGTGTGGTCACGCCATGCCACACACAGTACGACGGCGATATGGTGTTCGGGCTCTCATTGGGGGAAGGAACGCACGATGTGAATCGCGTAGGAATACTCGCAT
>WUAJ01000335.1 GCA_009827215.1 Phycisphaeraceae bacterium | reverse complement strand
CCGATCTGCTCGTTGATGAAGCAGGTGAAGCAATCACCAAGCCCCGCTTGAGCCGCTACCTCCCGATCGGTGAGTTGATCGATCTGGAAACCGCCGAAGCGATCAAAGCACTCAAGAAAGAGCATAAACTCAGCGGCATCTTCCTCGAAGACCAGCAAGTCCGACAAGCGAGCGCCAGCCCACTCATTGGATCCATTATCGGGAAGCTCGGATACGAAGACGAAAGAGCGGTAGAACGCACAGGGATCATCGGCGCTGAAGAGCTCTTTCACGACCGACTCAAAGGCGACGACGGCTCGCTCACCTATGTCCGCGATGCGAGTGGGGGACCATTGTGGGTCCAACGCGGCGCATGGACCGAAGAACAACGCGGCGACGATGTGCGACTCTCGATCGACATCGAGATCCAACGCATCGTGCAGGAAGAACTCCTGAAAGGGGTAGAGCACGCTGACGCTGCTGGAGGACGAGCTGTTGTGGTCAATCCACACACTGGTGAAGTGCTCGCGATGATTGATATCATCCGCGAGATCCCAGATCTGGTCGAGTTCCCTTGGTACGACCCCAAGGGGGATATCCCGGCACAAACACTCCCAGACCAAGCTGATCGCCCACGCTGGCGCGTTCTTGAACCTGATACACAACGAGGACAAGACGAAGCACTCACACGCAATCGCTGTGTGCGCGATCTCTACGAACCCGGCTCAACCTTTAAGCCGTTCATCTGGTCGCTCGCAAAGACCAATGGCTTGCTCCCTGACGACGAGGTACTGCGATTCGATGTCAACTACTTCCAGCCGTATCCTGGACGATCTCTTGAGGATGTGACATTCCGTAAAGAACTCACATGGGATTCAGTAATGGAGTTCTCCTCCAATATGGGGATGTCAATCGCATCGAGCCGACTCGACATGCAGCAGACACGCAACACGATCCGCTCACTGGGATTCGGGAGCAAGTCCGGACTCGGGATCATGGGAGAACAGCCGGGACTCGTAACGAGCGACAAGAACTGGTCCAAATGGACGCAGACCTCCGTCGCGATGGGGTACGAGGTCGCGGTGACTCCAGTGCAGATGGCGCGTGCATTCTCCGTATTCGCACGCGAAGGGGACATGTCCGGCACACTCCCACAACTCCGACTCACCGCCGCGGGACTGGACGATCGCCGCGGACTGACCAAAGACGAGATCATCATCGAACGCGTCTTCGATCCGGAAGTTGCTCGCCGCGTACGCGGACCGATGGGTTTGGTCGCCGGACGCATGGATCGCAACAACCAGAGCGTCAACGACGCGCCAGAACCCAAGTACTCCATGTTCGGAAAGTCAGGGACCGCGTACATCCCCTGCATCCCTCCCCAAGGCATGCGCCGACCCAATAATTCTGGCGGATATTTCGCGAAGCAGTACAACAGCAGCTTCATCGCCGCCGCGCCAGCGACCGCTCCCGAAATCGTGGTGCTCGTGGTCATGGATGATCCCGGCCCAGAGCACATCGCTCAGCGTCGTCACTACGGGTCTTGGGTTGCGGGGCCAGTTGTTCGGAGCATCACTGAGCGTGTGCTGCCGTATCTTGGGGTCGAGCCTGATGTACTGGAAGACGATCAAGCTGGAGATTGACCGCTCAGCAGCATGTTCCGTCCGCCGGGACGCACGATGCGTGTGATAAACGCCTGATACTGCGCATCAAGCTCGCGCAGTTCAACCCCCGGCGCGATGATCGACAGCACGCCTGGTCCTGAGCGCCGGCTCCGCATCGAGCGTGCCTCCGATGGACTCAGCTCGTCGAGCAATCCGCCTCTGAGCGCCAGCTGCAGCACGCGAGCGAGCCCCGATGAATAGCGTCCGCCTTGGTACTCGCGGAAGAAATGTACGAGCGCCCAGTGCTGCGCGTAGTAGTTGAGCACGCGATCGCCGCCCTTGTCCGTCGCCATGAGGTCCTGTGGTCGATTGCTCACGAGCGTGTGCAGACTCATCAGCGTCCCCTCCGCGTGCGCCTTGCGGAGCTGGTCGTACCGCTCCAGATTCGACCAAGGCAGGAACACGGGCTGGTCCGGATTGATCTCGTCCCACTGGAACCCCTCGAGATAGCACGCGATGCCCTCATCGAGCCAGACAGGGAGCCGATCGATCATGACTGAATGTGCGTATTGGTGCCACCCCTCGTGTGCCGCGATCGCGAACGAATCGCGTGGACCAAGGTCG
>WUAJ01000334.1 GCA_009827215.1 Phycisphaeraceae bacterium | reverse complement strand
GCGAGTTTCTTCCACTGGATCGGTCTTATGATGGTCACGAATGGAAATTCAGATAGTCCCAGAACGATTCCAGACGGCAAATAGAGTGCTCATGATTAGACCCAAGCTTTTTGGGTTTCATGCGCAAGCATCTCATAGCAATGCGTTTATGAATGAGCCTGATCGGGATTCTATGGAAGTTGCTCATAAAGCCCAGATGGAGTTTGATGGCCTCGCTCAAGCGCTCATGGATGCGGGTGTTGGAGTATTGATCCATCAGGATGTTCAGGGGCTCCCCGATTGTGTCTTCCCAAATAACTGGGTGAGCTGTCACCAACCCGTAAATGGCACGCCGGTGCTGATCACTTATCCGATGTGTGACCAGTTGCGTCGGTTGGAAAGAACCGATCTCGTCCTTGAACGATTGGGTTCAGTATTGGGTGAGGTGGATCACATTGACTTCGCTGATATGGAGGACGACGAAGAGATACTCGAGGGAACTGGATCACTGGTACTTGATCGCGTCAAAGGTAATGCCTTTGCGTGTATATCACCTCGGACCACGATTTGTGCATTCGAAGCGTGGTGCGATGAGACCGGGTATGAACCGATTGCATTTGAAGCCTTGGATACTGATGATCAGCC
Source organism: Phycisphaeraceae bacterium (assembly GCA_009827215.1). Taxonomy (GTDB): domain Bacteria; phylum Planctomycetota; class Phycisphaerae; order Phycisphaerales; family UBA1924; genus UBA1924. Next base: position 1,540 of record WUAJ01000334.1, on the reverse strand, counting down.
GATATACCACACCAATGTCATGATGAGTGTGGGCGAACACTTTAGCGTGGTGTGTGCACATACAATTCGGGACGCTCAGGATCGGGCTAGTGTGCTCGAGAGGCTTCAAGCTGATGGTCGGCTTCTGATCGACATCAGTAGTGACCAAATGAACAACTTCTGTGGGAACATTCTCGAACTCCAGACCACCCACGGGGAAACGGTCATAGCGATGTCCAGCCGGGCTTGGGGAGCGTTTTCTGTCAAGCAGCAATCGATATTCCAAGATCTGGGCAAGGTGATCCATGTTCCTATCCCAACCATTGAGAATGTTGGCGGCGGAAGTGTCCGCTGTATGATCGCAGAATGTGGCCGAGTGTAGATCAGCCCTGTTTTTGGACAATTCGCATCATCGCGGCCCGATCCCGGTATGATCTATCCCCTGTAGACTCTGTGTTTACAGTTGCATTGTCTCTGATTTACGCTTCACATACTGAGGAGGAAGCATGCGGACCGCATTACTGACCACGGGTCTTCTGCTCGCAACATCATCGATCTCGATGGCGCAGCAGGTTGAACCCATCGAATACACCCTCGACAACGGCATGCATTTTTTGCTCATGCCGCGTGACGAGCAACCCAACATCATCACCGCGGGATGGATCAGTCCCGTCGGATCGGTGAATGAACGCCCAGGAATCACCGGCGTTTCCCACTTCCTCGAGCACCTGCTGTTCAAGGGTACGGATTACATCGGGACCTCGGATGCCGAGGGAGACCTTGCATTCCGCAATCAGTTGACTGAGATCCGTCAGAAGATGCGTGCGTACACCACCGATGTGCAGTACAAGCGTTTCTATCGCGGCGAGATCGATAATCCTTGGGATCCAGCGAACGACACCCCGGAACTGCGTGAGATGCGTGCACAGATGACTGCATTGCAAGATGAGCAAGCGGGAATCACCATCAAGAACGAGTTCGATAAGGTTTACACCGGGAACGGCGGTTCAGGAATGAACGCCGGGACAAGCAATGACTTTACTGTGTTCTACATCAATATCCCATCCAATAAACTTGAGCTCTGGTCATGGATGGAATCGGATCGCTTGAACAACCCCTCGCTGCGTGAGCTCGATGCCGAACGATTTGTGGTGATCGAAGAACGCCGTCAGCGTCTGGAAGCGACCGCGACTGGGAAGCTTGATGAGCAGTTTGACTCGATGTTCTGGGTCGCGTCGCCGTACAACTTCCCAGTCATCGGATGGATGAGCGACCTCATGGCGTACACCGAATACGAGGTTCGTGAATATTTTGAGACTTACTACCAGCCTGCAAATCTGACCGGCGTGATTGTGGGCGATTTCGAGGTCGATGAAGCGAAGCAACTCATCGATTCATACTTCGGTCGACTTGAAAATAAGCGGCCAGCACCATCACCAATGGTGACTCATTCAGTCCCGTTGCTTGGTGAGATGCGATTCACGGGTGAGTGTGACTGTCAGGATCAGGTTGAGGTCCGTTACCGCTCGGTCGCGTACGGCAATCCTGATGAGAGCGGAAG
>WUAJ01000333.1 GCA_009827215.1 Phycisphaeraceae bacterium | reverse complement strand
AGATCGAAAAACTCGTGGACATCAAACCCTTCGAACGCGCCATCAAGCGTGAGGGCACGATCTCCTACGGCGTGTCTTCCTACGGCTACGACGTCCGCGTCGGGACCGAGTTCAAAATCTTCACCCCGACGCCGCCTTCTGGTGGTGTTGCGGTTGTTGATCCTAAAGCGTTCACCGATGACTTCATGGTGCGCGTCGATACCGCCGAGCGTGGGACGGACCATGTGATCATTCCTCCCAACAGCTTCGCGCTGTGCGAGACTGTGGAGTGGTTCGATATCCCGCGCGACATCCTCGTGCTGTGTGTTGGCAAGTCGACCTACGCACGCTGCGGATTGATCGTGAATGTTACGCCGCTGGAACCAGAGTGGCGCGGCAAGGTGACGCTCGAGATCTCCAACACGACCCCGCTTCCGGCGAAGGTCTACGCGAACGAGGGGATCGCTCAGTTCGTGTTCCTCAAGGGCGACGAGGTGTGTGCTCAGAGTTACGCGGATAAAGCCGGGAAGTATCAGGATCAGGGCGGGCTGACATTGCCACGCGTTGACTGATTCAAAACTTTAGTGCACGCAATCTGTTTTCCGCGTGATGTATTTTGTTGATTAAGACAACCCGAAAGAACAATCTCCATGAAAATCACCCGCAGATTCACCAAGGAAGGTATGGACCCGTTTGCATCCACGGAGTGGACCACGCGAGCGAGTCGGATCACGAACCCGGACGGTTCGATTGTCTTTGAGATGCCTGATGCTGAGGTCCCGGTTGGGTTCTCGCAGCTCGCGACCGACATCATGGTGTCGAAATACTTCCGCAAAGCGGGGGTGCCTCAGCTTGAAGAGAAGTTCGCGCTCCCAGGTCAGAGCGAGCAGCTCCGCGACGAGGACGGCTCGGTCACGATGGGACCAGAGCGCTCGGCGCGTCAGGTGATCCATCGTCTCGCAGGGTGCTGGCGTCACTGGGGCGAGACGCACAACTACTTTGACAGCAGCGACGACGCGCAGGCGTTCTATGACGAGCTGGTGTACATGCTGGTCCACCAGATGTGCGCCCCCAACTCCCCTCAGTGGTTCAACACTGGACTGAACTGGGCGTACGGCATCAGCGGTCCTGCACAGGGTCACTGGGTCGTCAATCCCGAGACTGGACTTCCGGAACTCGCGGATGATGCGTACACGCACCCACAGCCGCACGCGTGCTTTATCCAGTCGATCGATGACTCGCTCGTCAATGAAGGCGGGATCATGGACCTGTGGATGCGCGAGGCGCGTCTGTTCAAGTACGGCTCTGGTACCGGCACCAACTTCTCCAACCTCCGCGCTGAGAACGAACTGCTCTCAGGGGGTGGCAAGTCCTCGGGTCTGATGTCGTGGCTGAAGATCGGTGATCGTGCCGCGGGCGCGATCAAGAGCGGCGGGACGACGCGCCGCGCCGCGAAGATGGTGTGTCTGGATATGGACCACCCTGATATCGAGTCCTTCGTGAACTGGAAGGTCCGCGAGGAGATCAAGGTCGCGGCGCTGGTCGAGGGTCTCAAAGCGATCCAGAACGAGAAGGCGTCGGACCTGGACAGCGAAACCGTCGGCGAGACCGCGGCGCGTCTTGGTCTCAAGCTGGACTATGACTTCAACGGCGAGGCGTACGGCACGGTCGCGGGTCAGAACTCGAACAACTCGGTTCGGATTCCCGATGCGTTCTTTGATGCCGTGGACGCGGGTGATGCGTGGGAGACTCGGTACCGCACGACCGGCGAGGTCGCGAGCACGGTGGATGCTCGGAAGCTGTGGGACGATGTCGCGTACGCCGCGTGGCGCTGTGCGGACCCTGGGGTTCAGTACGATACCACTATTAATGCGTGGCACACCTGTCCGAATGCGGGGATGATCAACGCGTCGAATCCGTGTAGCGAGTACATGTTCCTCGACAACACGGCGTGCAACCTCGCGTCGCTCAATGTCATGAAGTTCTACGACGCCAAGTCTCGCGAGTTTGACATCGAGCGTTTCGAGCACGGCGTTGCTCTGTGGACGATGGTGCTTGAGATCTCGGTCCTGATGGCCGCGTTCCCATCGAAGGAGATCGCTGAGCTGAGCTACACCTACCGCACGACGGGTCTGGGATACGCGTACCTTGCCGCGATGCTGATGCAAGCGGGGAACCCGTACGACTCG
>WUAJ01000332.1 GCA_009827215.1 Phycisphaeraceae bacterium | reverse complement strand
TCGATCACCTCACGCAGCGCCTCGAGCCCCTTCCCAGGTTCACCCGCGATCGTGTGCAGGTACGCCTGCTGCGTCCGGAACTCCGCGTTCAGTGTCCACCCGAACCCGCCATTCTCAAACGAATCACCACGTTGATACCACCCCAGCGCCTCCTTCGCTCGATTCTGCATCTCTGCTGAAGCCATAAAGTCCCGTCGCATCATCGCGTTGCTGGGAGTATCAAACCCCGCGTACATCAGGTCCCCGCGCCAGCGTGCATACTTCGCGTGCCCCGTCCATGCCGACATCGCGAACATCACGACGCACAGCAAAACCAGTCCAAAACCAGCAAACTTGATCTTCCCGCCCTTCTTGAGCTGCATCGAGTGCAGCCTTACATTCTCCCGCCGGATCATCCACCACACCTGCACCGCAAGCATCGTGACGACCGCCGCCATCCCCCCCGCCATCAGCATCGGGACCTTATCAAACGCCCCGCGCGTCGCATAAAACGCCCACGCAAAGATCACCGCAGCGCCCAGATCCTCCCACAGATTCAGATCGTACCGCCGCTTGCGTTTCTCCGCCGCCATCCTCGCCGCAGGTGTGTCCTTCGCCTTCTTCAACACCGCAGGCCCACCAAACCCGATCGACAACGCGTCATTCGGACACGCACTGATACAGTCCATCGTCTTCATACACCCCGAGTCCACGACCATCCCGTAGTCGCGCACCTCTTCGTGCACGCGCACATTGGAACTGCACGCGCTCGTGCAGTGTGCGCACCCCTGACAGTTGTCGTTGACCACCACCCGCACCGGCGCGATCTTATCAATCGGCTTAAAGAACGCCGCATAAGGACACGCATAAGTACAGAACCCCTTTGCGCCAAGAAAGTACACCGTCACAAACCCGCACACAAACAAGAACACCACCGCCACAGGCCAGCTCGGCATCGTCGCCCAAAAATCCTCCACAATCAGCTCCGAGCTCACCCGATGAATCTCACTCACCGGACGCAACCAGACAGGCCAATCCACCCCCGCCCCCTCAAGCACCGGACGCAACACCAGCCGCTTGAATGTAGGCCAAACAAACATGTACATCCCAAGCACAAACGGCACCCACATCAACAGCCGCGACCGGAACGCCTTGGGACGCACCCCGATCCGCGACATAAACACCGCGCACGCATCCTGCAGCGCCACCACATGACACGCCCAGCCGCAGAAGAACCGCCCGAACACCATCGTGATCACAATCGCAATCAAGAAGAAGATCGCCCCCGCATTGACAACCCCAACCTCAAGCGTCTCCATCGCCTCGCTCGGCTCAATCGGAGAAATCGTCATCCCCATGATCAACCACTGGATCAGATGCGCAATCATCAGCACATTGACCATCACCAATGCAAAGGTCCGCCACCTCGCGATCCGCGTCTCGCCCATCTTTGGCGCTCGCCCCTGAATCACCGGAAGCCCGACCGTCCGCTCGCCGGACCCATTCTTTACGCATTTGTCACTCATAGACACACTCTATCGTCAACTCTCCCCCCCTCATACCCGATTCTGAAACAGTCCTACCCTATACATACAGAACACCACACAGATCATGTCCAATAACCCCAACATACCAACCACCCCCGATCAGGTTTCTACAAACACCCCCTGGTCCCCGGACTCCTGGAAGTCCACCCCCTTCACATCCCCCTACACCTACGAAGACCCCGCCGCCCTCACCGCCGCGACCACCCGCCTCGCGCAGCTCCCGCCCCTCGTCACCTCGTGGGAAATCGAGAAACTCAAAGAACAAATCTCAGAGGCCCAGTCCGGACAACGATTCATCCTCCAAGGCGGTGACTGCGCCGAAACTCTCGACGAGTGCCGACCAGAATACATCGCCAACAAACTCAAAATCCTCCTCCAGATGTCCCTCGTCCTCATCCACGGCCTCCGCACACCCGTCACCCGCATCGGACGCTTCGCAGGTCAATACGCCAAACCACGCTCCTCACCAACCGAAACCGCCGACCACAACGGCTCAACCTGCGAACTCCCAAGCTACTTCGGAGACCTCGTCAACCGCGCCCCATTCGATCCCCAGTCCCGCGCCCCAGACCCAAACCTGATGGTCGAAGGATACAAACACGCCTCCATGACCCTCAACTTCATCCGCTCCCTCCTCGACGGCGGATTCGCCGACCTCCACCACCCCGAAT
>WUAJ01000331.1 GCA_009827215.1 Phycisphaeraceae bacterium | reverse complement strand
CCCGGGCCCACTCCGAGGATCGGGTGGTGCTCAAAGATCCGCAAAGCGCCAACCATATATTGACCACGAAACTGCAATGAGAGCTGCCCCATCAGCGCACCTCCCAGCACGCCGAGCATGAGGAGGATGCTCGCTCCGATTGTGGCGGTCCCGACGCGAGAGAATCGACCTTGCTTGCGAACCAACGCATACTGAATGACCACGAATCCGAAACCCGCGGCACCTATCGCGCCTTTGGACTTTGAAATCACCAGCAGCACAAGAAACGCGACAGTGATCAATCCCGAGATCATCCACCACGACCTCTTCAGCGAGCACAAGGTCAACATGACCATCGTGACACCAAACGACGCGAGAAAGCTCGCGTAGACATTCGCGAGACCAAACCATCCTGTCGGTTCTGGTTGATTCAATCGGCGTTCGTAACTCAGAACTTCAAAGGATCCATCGCTCCAGCCGCGTGCGTTGAGAAACGACTCTTTGTTGTTTTCGTACAGTTCGACTGTCAGAGGGTGTTGGATGTACACCTGATGGAAGCCGTAGATGAGCATGAATACCCCAAGCCCGATTACCGATGGTGTTGCGATCCGAACCCAGTCCTGATTGTTTGACAAGAACGAGCGAGCGGCGACCAAAATGGTGATCAACGCGCCAAATGAAGACGCTTCGATCATGCCTTGGGGGTGCTGATAAAGATGGACACACAGTCCGATGAATCCAATAGGTAGTAGGTAGCAAATGACGCGATCAGTGCGGCTTCGAATAGGTTCAATCGCGAACACAATCACCCCAAGCAGCATCATCACAGCGTTGAGCAGCACGCCCCATCCTGCGGTGAATCCGACAATGGGGGTTTCAAACTCAAATGGATCCGAATCCCACATCGGGAATGGTTCATGCGTGCTCAACGCACGAAGAAAAACGAGTGTCATCAAAAGACCCATACAGACTTGAGATCCAAGTTCCCGAAGACTCCATTTGGTTTGTCTTTCGGAGAGCTGAGCAGCTTCAGTCATCAGAACCCCCGCGTGATTGGATCGGGGATTGATATTCGAACAACGCGATCGCACCAAGGATCAGCAGGACCTGAATTCCCAGTAGCGCTGCTTCCCAAGAATCGGCCCGAGTCAACAAAATCCCAGCCACACCTGAGCATGCCGTGAGTGCGTAGATGATGAGAATGGTTCCTCGATTCCCGAGTCCTCGGTCGCGCAATCGATGAGAAAAGTGTTGTAGATCTCCAACAAATGGACTTTTTCCTTGGGAGATCCGGATCAGTGTCACACTGATGAAGTCATACAAAGGAACCGCGAGGACCGCGATTGGCATCAACAGTGCGTACCAGTTCCCAGAGAGCGGGCCTGTTGCTTCTTCGGGGATGTAGGTTGTCCTAACAGTCGTGATCGCGAGGATGAATCCGATGACAAGTGACCCGCCGTCACCCATGAAGATCTTCGCTGGAGGGAAGTTGAACACGAGGAACCCCAAGCATCCTCCCACGAGCAGCGCGAGAATCACACCGATGAACCATTGAGCATTGAGAATCGCCGCGACGAGGAACATCGCGCCCGCGATGGTTGCGATTCCAGCACTGAGCCCGTCCATGTTGTCGATGAAGTTCATCGCGTTGGTGATCGCGACGATCCAGATGATTGTGAGCACGATGCTCAGCCAACTTCCACCAACATATGCATCGAGCATTGTGAGGAGTCGAGTGTCGAAGAATACTGAAAACACCACCGCCGGCGCGAGCATGATGATCAGCTTGGAGAGTGGGCCCATCGGGCGGCGATCATCGATCAGTCCCAAGACATGCAGTAACAAAATGCACCCAAGCAGTCCCCATCCGAGCTTGACGCGTTCTTGTAGTTCAGTCCACACAGACTGGATTGGTTCAAGCACGCCGTTGAATGAGGACGCGTCCAATACCGACACGCCAATCAATCCGACGAGGATCGGCAGCCAGATTCCAAGGACAATACCGATCCCTCCAGTGTTGGGGATTGGTCGCTGATCGTTCTTGATCTGTCCTTTCATCGGTGCGGTGTCCAGAGCGCCGATGCGTTGGCTTACACGCAATGCTGCAAAGGTCCCTGTGAGCGAGATCATCGCCGCGAGAGCACACATGATGAGCAGGAGAACGACCATGGATCCAGTGTAGCGATCAGTGATCGTTCTGTGTTTGCGATGAATGCTCTGGACCAATGAATCTAGGAGGTGGTTTCTTGAGGATCTTGGTC
>WUAJ01000034.1 GCA_009827215.1 Phycisphaeraceae bacterium | reverse complement strand
GCGTCTGCATTCTCAACCAGGTCACTGTGCATGTGCGCGGATTGGGCGAGGTCGATGGTGATCCCGGCACGGCGCCGTTTGATCTGTTCATCAGCTCGCAGTACGAATCACTTGGGGCTCCGGTGCTGGGCTTGCATCCGATGTTCGGGACAAGCAATCAGATCAACCCGCAGGGTGTTCTGGAAGTGGCTCGTTCGACGGGCCTGCTCGATGGGTCGGGCGTGATGGATGTTTCATGCACCTCGCCCGGTCAGTACACGATCGAGGACCCACCGACGGGGACGACGATCGATGTGCGTAATAGTTGTCTGCCGTACAGCGTTGAGCTTGAACCCCAGCAGGGTGATCCGGTGTGTGACGCCAATCCGTTCGTCGAGGCGGTGCGGTGTGATGGCACCGGGGCGCCGATCGTGGTGGATATGCGTGATGCGCTGATCGATGAGCCGTCGTCGCCTTGGTTCAATAGCGAGCTCTACCGTCCGACCGGCAACCCAGCGACTGGTCCGGCGGATACCGATCTCTGGGTTGCGCAGGTGTGCGGCGGCGATCCGGTGGAGTTCCAGGTCTATGCGCGATGCGATGATGAGCTGGACCGGATTCTGGTCGATGAGAGTGACCGGCCGCCCGACGCGCTCACGGCGCTGGTCGGTCCTCTTCGGTACTCCAGGACTGAGGATAGAGAAGCTGGTGATCCGACGGCCGTGGTGTGGTCGACCGATCCGTGTCCGGTGCTCGAGTCGAGTCTCTGGGAACTGTGTCGCGGTTCGGCGACTGGGCTGATCCCGCTGCGCGTTCGTTGCAGCACCCCGAGCGTGCAGGATGCGAGTTTCATGTACTCGGTGTTCGTCGATCCGATGCCCAGCGCCGAGTACCCGCTGTGCCGGATTGTGTACCGCATCGCGTACCGGAAGATCGAGGACGACTTCGGGCAGTACCCGCTGGTGGGGGGTGTGGCGCACGACGGTCCATGTTCGAACATGCTCAACACCACCCGCCGGATCGGCTGCAAGCCCCTGGACGGGGACCCCGGTGATCCCACAGATCCCAACAACCCGGCGGTGATCGATCCCGGTGTCCAGCGGGCCGTTGAGATCCAGAACCAGCAGTTCAGGAACCCCAACTGCCCCTCGTGCAGCGATTAGTCGAGGACATAAACCACACCACCGAACAAAGTTAGTGTATACTCACTTAAAAGGAGTCCGACCATGACCCAGCTCGCTCGTCAGCCGATGAACCCAGCCAATGACCGCGTGGATCTCCGCAAGAAAAAGAAGAGCACGGGCGGGAAACTCAATCAGAGCAACGCCCAGCAGTCCGCCGACAACAGTGTCAGCGCCAGACTTCCTGGTGGGCGTGCCGACTTTGTGGCGTTGCGTCGTCAGCAGAACGATCGTGCGGGTATCAACTCGGACCAGCTTGAACGCGACAACGATTCACTCCGCGTGCAGATCAACAACAGTTCGAAGAGCCGGATTGATGGTGGTCGTCGTGTTCGCCGGCTCCGTAGTCAGGGACGCGATGATGAAGCCGATGCGCTCGTGGCGCAGCTTCGAGAACAGCGTGCTGATGAGTTTGATCTGAGGCAAGAAGTAGCGCGTCGCTCCGCGCTGCTCCGTCCGTCGCTTGCTGACCTTCCGCCAGACGAGTACATCGCTGAGCGCCAGCGTGGTCAGGCACATCTCAACGCGCAGCTCCCGGCGGTGGCTGGTGCGGCCGCATCGGCGGCGACTCAAGCCGAGGGTGAATACCAAGAGAAGCTGGCTCAGATCGGCGCTCGGGTGTTTGAGATCCAGAGTGGTTACCGAAGCGCTGACGGGCTGAGCCCAAGCGAACTGGCGAACCTGGCACTGGGCGCTGATCCCGATGTGATTGACCGCGCCACAAACGGCGTGGGTCTCCCGCGCTCTGATTCCGTGGATCTTCGTCGTCGCAACGCCAGCCGCCTGGCTTCACTCTCGGAGGATGGGATCGATTTCGGTCCGATCACACCACGCTCGCGCCGGGTTGATCCGGCGCTTGTCGATCAGATCGTAACCGAGCAGGGATTGGGTGAGCAGCGCCGTGTACTCGGCAATGAGCTTGCGGAAATCGACCTTCGCGCGCGTCGTCAGAGCGGCGAGAATCGACTCGGTGCTCTTGAAGTCACCGCAAGTGAGCAAGCAAGCGCGATCTCCGCCAATGAACGCACAACGGCCGAGAACACATCGGCGGTCAATCTCCAGGATTCGCTTGAAGCCCGCGAGCGATCGCGTCTTCGGTTTGAGCAACGGGAGTTCGAAGGAGCCGGAACCGGGTCTACAGTTTCGGCACCGGTCCAGGCCGCGGTTCAGAATCTGAGTGATCCTGGCGCTGCGCAGTCTCTTGTTGTTGGTCAGCCGCGTGCGGCGATCCGGTCGCTGATGAGTGCTGGGAATCCCGCCGAAGCGGTGCAGCACGCCAACACATTCGCCGCGATCGTTTCTTCAGTCTATACCGATCAGACTACATCACCTGCTGACAAGAGAGCGATCGCCCAGGAGATCATGGCGCAGCTCAACGAGGGTGGTATCAACCTGGAAGATGTGCGCTCTCCCGGTGGTACATCGAGCACGATCCGCCGATTGCTCAAGCCGATCTTGTACCCCACGAGCCGGAGAACCGACGCGGACCGAGCTACGGAGAAGAACATCAACGACACGCTCGACACGGCGATCCGCCGCTTGTCTGAGCTGCTTGGCTGATCAAGGGGTGATCCATGACGGCGTTGTCATTGCGAGGTCCTGAGCTTGGCGAGAGTATGAATGATCGTGGTCCAGCTCGCTTGGACCTGCGGACATCGCCGAGTCTGCGTCTGAACCAGGCATCTGACCGTGATTCGTTTGCACGCGTTGATCGGTTCGACCCAGAACCCAGTGATGAAGAACGCGCCGAGCTGTTGCCGCCACGCGCGATGCCACAGAGCTCGCGCGGTCGTTTGGGGACGGTGAAGCTTGATACGGCGGTGGAGCTGAACCGCAGGAGTACGCCGCCGGGGAAGGTCGCCAAACGCAGCGCCTCACGCTACTCCATCGCCGAAGCCAACACGCTGAGCTATGAGCAGATCAAAGAGCGGCTCGAACAGATCCGCCCGGACCAGGACAAGCCCCTGTGGATCAAGGCGCTGGACATCATCGACCTCCCGCGCAATGTGGTCGCCGGCGCGGTCTCCGATGTCTTCCTCCCCGGCGCCAAACGCGCGGCGATCGAGCGGGGTGAGTTCGATCAGTTCGGCAATGTCAAGATCACGGCCGCCGACATGCTGCGCGAGATGGGCTTTGAGAACAAGTTTATCAACGCGGTCGCTGGGTTTGGGCTCGATGTGCTGATGGATCCGATCACCTGGGTCGGTGGCCCGATCGGTGGACTCAAGTCACTGGGCACACGCGGCGCCGTCGAGATCTCCACATCCGGTTCGCGAGCACTTCGGAGCGGGATCAAGGTCGCGTCTGCCGGTGGTCGTGTCGCTGATGACGCGACCAGGAACCTGATCGACCGGACACTCGAATGGGGACGCGCCAGCAGGCAGCTCGCCGATGATGCGGATCCCCAGCAGGTCCGCGAGTTCCTGACCAACACGATCTACGGGCAACGCTCGACGATCTCGAAGACCGCCGGTAAAGCCGGGCTCGGCGAGATGACCAGGGGTGGCACGCTCGCCGAAGACTTGTACAAGGTCACCGACGATGTGGCCGGCGAGCTCGATGAGGTGGTCCGCGTTGCCGGTGATGCACGCATCGGCGCGACCAAGGACTTCATCGCCAAGCATACGAACAACCCTGGACTGAACATGAGCGGTGGACGCGGCGGCATCGAGGTCGCTCATATCCCGTTCACGACCAAGACCATCACACTCCCGACGCCAGCGCTGACCGGGAATGTGGTCGACCGTCTCCCGGTGAGCGGGATCCTCCCCGGACAGCGGGCTGTGACACAGATGGCGCTGAGCAAGGCGGTGAGCGGGAAACCGGCTCAGGGCGCCGCGGTGATGCGCGCCTTTAACGAGCTCGACGAGGTGAGCAAGATCTCCGAGGACATCACGCGGATGTTCGATGAGTCGACCGATGCGATGCGGCGCGGTGAGGGCTGGGACCGCGCGTCGTTCGATGATCGGGTCGAGCAGCTCGGTGAGTGGGCACAGCGGTATTCAGAACGCGCGGCGCTGGACCCGGCGGAACTCGAGAGCATCGAGGATATTGGCGACCTCCTGGCGACCGGTCAGGCGCACGCGCTGGCGCAGGCCAAGCTGCGTGAGTCGATCGCGATGATCAAGAACCGCGACGAGACCGGGGCGCTGACACGGTTCACCGGTGCTGATCTGGATCATGCACGGCGGATGCGCCGGAACATGCTCAACGAAGCCTCATCCAAACTTGGAGCCGATATTGAAGGCGGCTTCGATGACCTGATCGGACAATCCAGACAGGACGATACGATCGCCGATCTGTTCACCCGATACAAGGCCGCGTCCAATGATCGGCTGGGACTGCTCATCGATCTTGCGGACGAGGACCTGGCGCGTGCGCAGTCGTATGTCGATTCGCTCCACGGTGTTGTTGAGGCGACGGCGCAGGTCGCCAAGCTCCAGGGTGGGGTGATCGGTCGCGCGGCTGGCAGCGAGCACCGGATGCTGGCGCACGCGGCACGGACGGTCATGGGGATCGACGATGCGAACATCGGGATGATGCCGCTGGCTTCAACATCAAAGGCGTTTGAGAACATGGCGCCGGATGTTTCAAGCTGGATCAGTGACCGTGGGAAGCACCTCGCGACCTCGCTTGGTGGTCTGGGCGGGACGCAGGAAGAGCTGCGGACCGCGGTGCGCCGGATGGTCGGCGGGGCTCCGGACCGCGCCGCTGAGATCGCATCGAAACTCCGCACAGGCGGCGGTCCGTTCAGCAAGGGGATCGACGAGATCGTCCTCGGGACCGGGATCAAGACCGGCGCTCAGTACGACCGGCTGATGCAGTTGATCACGGCCCGTGTTGAGGATCTGCTCAGGTCCGGAGCGGGTGCATCGAAGATCGCGGTGCGGACAACGGGCGCCGACGGCGAGCTCTCGTCCGCGGCGCGATTCTATGAGCGTGCTGTCGCTGATGGGTTCCTCAGTGATGATGTGCTCCGCGCGGACATCGACACGCTGGCATCGGAGACCGCTGATTACCTGCGCACGCTCGGGGATGAGATGCTGCGGCGCGGTGAGGTGGACGATCTGATCGATGGGTACATCCCCGTTCGGTTGGCGGGTGATGCTCAGCAACGCGCGCGGACGGTGAACCGAGTTCGTGTTGGCGATGACGCGGGACGGTCGATTGCCGACCAGGTGCGCAGCGCCATGGATGATCCGTCCAAGGCACGCATGACCAACATCGTGGAGTTCGAGGACGCCGATGGTATCTCACGCTCGTTCCTGCTGCTTGAGGACGATGTGTGGCGCAAGATCAGTCCGCAAAGACTTGAGGCGCTGGAGCGCACCGACCCGGACGCGGCCAGCCGGATCCGCGAGACGCTTGAGCATATCGAGCGGTTCGAGGAAGTCTACGGGACCGACGAACTGGTCAAGCGGGATCTGTCGCGACCGATGCTCCCGTTTGAGCTCAACGAGTATGCGCAGTCGCACGCGCTCGATGGGTTGATCGGCGGGTCGTTGATCGATGGTCATACGCTGTTTGAAACGAACATGGCGAACCTGCTCTATGCACGCACGCAGTCGCACCACATCGCTCAGGCCGAGGCGGCGCTCGCGGAGATCGTCGACCCGTTCATCCTGACCGGGGACATTACCGCGCAGCAGCACAAGCTCTTGAGCCGTGGATCAAAGGTGGCGATGGACAACGGCGTGGAGCTCGAAGTGCTCGGCGATGGGCGCTACAAGCTGGGGACCGCGATCTACCGGCATATGAGCGAGAGCGTCTTTGACCCCAACTCGATGTTCAACCCGATGATGGTGCTCGGCGGCGAGTTCGGGAACGCGCTGGTTCCAGAGCAGCTCGCCGTCGCGATGGAGCGCATGAATCAGGTGCTCAAACCCGAGACGATGCCGGTGCTCATGCAGGCGGCGGACAAGACCACGGCGATGTTCAAGATCTCGACGCTGGCGCACCCCTCATGGACGGTCGGCAACATCGTCGGGAACACGATGCTCATGGCGATGGCGGTCCCCGAGATCATCGGGGTCAAGGCCGGTCAGTTTGCACGCTCGATGAAGGATGCGATGCGGATCGTCGTGCATCAGAACCTGGGCAAGTATGATCCCGAGTCGCTGATCAAGATCAATGGTGTTGATCGTCCGATGGGCGAGCTGCTCGAGCAGGCTCGTCAGGTGGGGGCGACGGGGACCGGTGGTCTCAATGGTGACATCAACCGCCAATGGCTCGGCCGTCAGCATCAGCGCACGGCGCCGGTGAGTACAGGCGATGGGATCCTCGCATCGGTGACCGATCGGATCGGATCGGCACGAAACGCTGAGCTGGCGCGGCTGGCTCGGATGAAAGGTGATCAAGGACTCTCGCGTGTGGATCGGGTGCGTGCCGGACTCGCGGGGACCAAGACCGGTGTGCTCGACAAGGTGGTGACCACCTGGTTCGGTGCTAACGGGATGGTGGACGATGTATTCCGGACGGCGCACCTCCTGATGATGCTCGACGACGGGATGGACATCGCCAGCGCCGGTCGAGCAACCCGTCAGGCGATGCTCAACTTCGGGGATATGACCAGCTTTGAACGCAACTGGGTGCGGCCGCTGGTCCCGTTCTACGCGTGGACGCGTGCGTCGCTCCCGAACATGATGATGCGCACACTCCGTCAGCCGCAGCACATCGCCGCGGTACCGAAGCTGGTGACCGCGATCGAGGAGGCGATGGTCGGGGATGACCGCATCCCGCGCTGGCAGCGTCCGTCGTGGCTCAACGAGACGCTCGCCGTTCAACTGGGCAGCGACGATTCGTTCTTGCTCGGCACCCTGCTGCCCCAAGAAGGGGTGGCCCAGGTGGTGGGGGGTGCTCTTGGTGCGGCGGGTGTGCTGGGCTTTAACGGTCAGGATATGTTCGATGCGCTCAACTGGGGCGCTGGTCAATCCGCTCCCGCGCTCAAGGTGCCGACCGAGCTGGCGATGCAGCGTGAGTCCTTCTCCGGCCGGAGCATCGGCGCTGGTCCTGGGGACGGGGACATCACGCTCAATGACTACCTGCTGGGGCAGGTGCGGTGGTTGCGTGAGACCGGTCTGGGGATGGACCGTCAGGGTTCTCTCGCTCGTGCGTATGAGCAGCAGGGGCTTGGTGGTGCGGTCGCTCGTGGGTTTGTCGGCGGTCGGTTCAGTCCGGCGCTGGCTGAAGATAGCCGAGAGACCGCGTTCTACTTCGAGCTCCAGGACGAGGAGAAGAAGCTGCGCAAGGCGTTCCGAGAAGAGGACGACCCTGAGAAACAGGACGGGCTTCGGGTGGAGTTGCTGGGCTTGTATGCGAATCACATCCGCCGGGGCGGGAACCCGTCTGAGGTGCCCAAATGGGCGATTGACGACCTGGGAGTGCTTGGAATCTAGACGGACCAAGCCGTTGCCAGGAGGAGTTGAACACCTCAATATGTTAGTGTACACTATACATAATAAAGGAGCCGGATATGATCGAGTCCATCGCCAACTTCATCTCTGAGAATGTCGCGGTGTTCGGCATCGCGGTCGCGGGCTTTGTCGCGCTGGTCGGCCTGCTGTTGTTCTTCGGCTGGCTCGCGTCCAAGAGCGAGAAGACCAACACGCCGCTGCTTCGGCTGCTCGATGCGTTTACCTACGCGCTGACATTCTGGATCCCGATCGTCGGACCTCGTATCCATCATCGCGTCACCAAACAGATTTACACAACCCCCAAACAACGGAGTAAACCATGAAACTTGTCGGAATTCTCGCGCTCATGCTGTGGGCGCTCGGCGCTGGCGGCTGCACTGCAACCCAACCTCCAACTCAGAATGACTTTCGGGCTGATGCAACCGGGTACGGTCTGTTGTCCAATACCGGACAGAATGTTCAGGTCTGGCCCGACGAATCGTTCCAAGCCGGGGCAACACAGCTCGACTCTGGATTGATCACACCGGACTCAACCAACTGGATGAGCTCGTCTATTTCTGGAATCATCGCGATCACCAAGAACGGTGTACAGGTCAAAAACCCTGGAAACCTCGATGCTGACGAAGTGTTCATTGAGTTTGGTGATCCGATCATGGTCACTACTCAAACACCGTTTGCGCTTGAGAATGGTGAAGTTGTCATTCTTGAATCTGGGGACATCATTGTTCCAATCGTGAGTGTGACGCTCAAGGGATTGCGCAATGAGGTGACGACTGTTGTTCAGGCCAACACCGAGCAGGTCGCGCTCTGGACAGGTATTTTGAGCGAGATTAGTGAGGATCAACGCGACACCGTGCTCGCTGGTCTTGAACGCGACAAGGTGATTGCGAGCGAAACCGCTGGATTGATCCGCGCCGCGCTCGAAGCGGCATCGCCAACTCCATAACCCACCACCCGCTTGCCCAACGGTGTGCGGGTGATTTCACATACACACTCAACGGAGACTGTGATGCCAAAGTTCAGAAAGAAGCCAGTGGTCATTGAAGCCAAGCAGTGGTTTGAGCCGGTCCATGAGAATCACGATCCGAGCATGCTTATTGAGCGCAAAGGCAATGCAGTTGATCCGCCTGATTATCGTCAGGTCGGAGATTTGTATCTTGCATTCAAAGGCGGAATGCCGAATGTAGGTGGCCGCGACATATACAGCATTCGCACACTGGAAGGCGATCTGAATGTGTCAGATGGCGACTGGATTATTACTGGTGTGCAAGGCGAGAAGTACCCTTGCAAGCCAGACATCTTTGAGCAGACCTACGAACTGGTTGAAGACGAATAACTCTCTCCCCACCCTTCCTGCGAAAGCGGGCGGGGTGTTTTTGATTCCATGATTCGGAGATCTGGCGATGGCTGAAAGCAGTGACAACAAGTTCGTTACGCATGGTGAGTTCACCCAGTTTGAGCGGTCTGTAGATAGCCGATTTGATGATCTCTCCAACACGGTTACTGACGGCTTTCGTGAAGTGAAGTCCGTGATTGGTCGTATGCAAGATTCGCGGTCAACCCAATGGGGACCGATCATCAGCGCTGTGTTGCTCTTGCTCACAATCCTTGCGTTGTATGTTTCTCCTGTAAAGTCCCAGGCAGATTCGCTCGAGCAGCGTGTTTGGAATGTCGAGACCTCGTTTGTTCCTGAAGAGATGATCAAGACAGACATGCAGATTCTGAGCAATCTGATCCATGAGAACATCAAGTCTGATACCGAGCTCGCGATCCAATCGGCTGAACGGTGGGGGAGGACCGATGCGCGACTCGACGAGCTTGAGATTGAAGTCTCTCGGATGCTCAACGATTTGTACACGCACTATTGGGGTGATGTATACGAAAACCGCATCAAGGCATTGGAGTCCAAACCATGAAACAACTCAGCACACTCATCATGATGGTCGCGATGCTGACCGTACTTGTCGGCCTATCTCTTGCATCCGCACAGCCAAGCACCCAACCATCCGATCTCGATCGTCCGGGCGACCCACAGGTGATCGGCAGCGACTACCCGATGGAGATTGTCCTGTGCTGGGTCGGCGGTCAACGCGAGCAGTACGACGAGACCGTAGAAGAACTACGCCGACTCGGATACCCGATCTCCGATCGCACCTGCGAGCAGCTTGGATACACCAACACCCCTGCTGAGAAGCTCCGTGACTCTTGGTTTGTCCCGATGGTGGGCCGAGTCATCGATCGAGCGACCGAGCGAGAGCCCGATTTCGTCTACGCCGACTGGGAACCCCCGAACTACAACGGTGTTTCTGGGATGATTGATATCGAGACCTTCGCGACCAACGCGTACCTTGTTGACAGGTCCCGCGAGACCGGCGCTCAGGTATCGCTCTGGGGATTCCCAGCGATTACCAGCCGTCTCCCGTCGTCAAGCGTTTCGGGCATCGCGACATTCAAGCTGATCGACCGCATCGCTCCGCTCGATTGGATCTGCGTCAACACCTATATCCGCAACCACTGCGGTGTAGAGCAAGAGGAACCGCTACGCAGGGGCATCCCTGAGCATGAGTTCGCCAACCGGCTCACGCACGCGATCAGTATCTCGAGATTACTTGCCGATGGTCGTCCGATCATGGCGGCTTGGCAGGGGCAACTCCGCAACTCGTACACCGAAGAACTCACACCGCTTGATGTCCGGGTCTGGTGGGAAACGATCGCGTCCAACGGCGTGACTCAGGTGCTCTGGTGGTTTGAGACGGGTCCGGATGGATCACAACTCGACCAGCGGATGCAGGAGGCACGCTGGCAATCACCGATCGTCGTAGGCGCATTGAACAAGGCGGTCATTGAGTAATCACACGCAGGCGCCGAGCGGCGTCTTTGGAGCAGACAATGGCCCCAACGGGATCACTTGATTTTAACAGCGTATCACAAGCCACTGTTCCCGATGGCACTGTGGCGACCACCGCGAACACCGGGCTTGCGGACTTGTCGAATCAGTCTGGTACGGCGGTGTGGGGTACGGACGCAGATGGGAGACGGTACATCGAGGGATCGGCTGGGGATCGGTGCGAACTCCGCGCTGCCAACTCAGGCGTGACCGATGCAAACGATCACTTCGCGATCGAGTGGGAGATTGAGTACAGCGGCACGCCGACAGACAGCGATACGCACTCGTTCTTCGATATCAACAGCGGAGGCAACCGCTTGATCTTCCGTAAGCGTACCAACAGCGCGTGGGATCAAGACATCCGGCTCCAAACATTTACTTCTGGCAACACCGTTGCGGGCGATTCGTACACGCGGTCATTTGGCGATATCCTGACACTCGGACGCAAGCACTGGTTTGGTGGGTTTGGGTATCAGCACGCTTCCAACGGATACCTCGGCATTACTGTCAACGGGCAGGCGATCGCGCAGTACGAGAACATCGACACATCAGGCATGGCCCTCTGGCCGATGGGTCGCTGCGTTCCGATGGACGGGGCGAACCTGACATGGCGCGTCTACGGCTATCGATACTGGAACGACTCGGATTGGATCGATGACTTCGCGCCCGACTGGGACTATGAGGATCGGTACAAATACCAATATCTCGAGCAGCTCGGCCCTGAATATGGTCCTTGGGAGATCACCAGTGGTGCTGGCACATTCGAGACTGACTCGTCCGGCATCGTGTCCAAAGAGCAGCGAATCAGGTGCGCAAGCAATGTGACGGTGGAGTTGCGAAGCGCCCACGCATTTGGTCAACTCAAATCGTTCCGAGGTCGTGCGGTGCTGCGTGATGAGATGATCTGTCTTCCCGCAGGGGGATCAGTGGATCGTCGGCTTGGAACTTCATCCGCTGGCGATGTCGGAATCATTGCATTCGACGGGACGAGCGGTTCATCAACCACGCGTCCCATCAAGATTGGCGGTGTCGAGACGGGACTCACCTACAAGGACGACGAGCCGTACTGCCTCGACATCATCTTTGATGAAACTACAAACAAGTCGGCGCTTGTGCTAACCCATCTTGGATCCAGCGGCGTATCCGATCGCCGCCAGTGGGGTGTCTGGTGGAACAGAACTGGCGGCATACCTGAGATCAATATCATAACAAGCACGCTCATCGGTACCAATGCCGTTATGGGCATGATGCTCGCGGCTCCATCGGTCGATTACACCTATCCATCGTCGTACATGTCCACCAACATTACCTTCGATGCGCCACTCAGCGGGATCACCTTCGAGACAGCTAACCATATCGGGGCCGAACTCGATGCGTTCGCCAACCCAGCTCGCGGATATCACCGGGGCATTCTGTCCAACACCAGCATCGGGCGCACCGGCAACCGCATGGTGTCACTCACTGATTGGACAGGTGCGTTTGACTCGCTCCAATATCTCCGTGGCCAGCAGCTTGTGTTCCCTGAGCAGTGCATCAACGACTTTGGCGCCGGGGAGAGTGTGCAGGATATTCTCGATGCGTTCCAGTTGCAGGTCAACGCATGCAAGCAACACGCCGTTCGTATGCACGGGGGGTCCCAGCTACTGCTTCCTTCGCCGGGATATAACGACACCGAGCGGGGTGAGATGGATGATGTGAACAATGGCTTCATCCAGATCCTCAGAAGCGCTGGGCGTCGTGACCTGTTCTCACACTCCCATGTGCGTGGGCAATACGCCAACCAAGCCGCGATGGATGAGGTGTTCGCAACCGGGGATGGGGTGCATCCGGTCAAGACCGGGGAGTGGGCGGATCATTTTGTCAACCTGCGTATGCCAATCGGTGCTCCCGGAGACCGGATCCGCTCGACGAAACTACGGTCGTTCTCGGTGCGATAAGGCGTTCAGCTCGTCTTCATGATCATTTCAACGATCCTCTCGGCATGATCCCATGTCATTGGAGAGTTGTCGTCGTCGGCATGGTCGGCGAGTGTGCGAAGCAACACTTTCCGACTGTTCATATCAAATGAGAAGATCCAGGTGTGAATTCCGGAGTCGGTTCTTTGTTTGATCATGATCCGTCGGGTGGTGGTTATGAATACTCCTCTAATGCTTTGAATCCGCGTGATAGATTCTTGAGTATGACCCTTAAATCGTCATTCTCTCGCTGTACGCGTAGCACCTCGTGTTTCGTGTGCTCGTAGGTGGTGAAGCGCCGCTTGCATGAACCGCAGATCCTGCGACGCCGCACTCCTGATGGTGAATCGATGTGCCGAGAATCGACCACCGAACCTGTGGTGTCGTTTCCGCAATGGGGGCATTGCATCACCCACCCCCGATCGCGTCGGGTTTGCATAGCGAACCTTTGTTTGCTTGGTCACGCAGGTGTTTGGCGAGCTCGTTTTCGTTCTTGGCCTCAAGCTCCTGGGCCACGCCCAGCATGATGCCTTCGAGATACCCGGCGCGGCGTACGGACTCCATGTGACGGGTAAAGAAATCGTTTGGGAACTTTGGTGTGAGCTGGCCTCCGGTTGCCTTCTCGATCGCGTCGTTGCGCATTTTCCAGATCGGCTCGGGCACGCGGCCGTCGTCGTTCTCGAAGTTCTGCAGTACCTCAAGCATCTCCGGAGCGGCGCTGAGTATTGGTTCGAGCACCGCGTGGCGGTCGAGCGATCTTGTCCACCCACCCATGTGCAATGCGTTCCATGAGTCCGCGTAAGTGTTGATTGGGTCTATCTTGGCTTCTACACACAACTTTCCGAATCGATCGAACGGCTCGGCGTGGAGGTAGAAATAGATCCCGTTTCTCGGCTCATCGAGCGCCTCGAATCTGGTGATCCTCGATGGCTCCATGTTCCCGTCCCAGATGATCATGCCGACCTCATAAGGGACTCAGTCTCTGGTCATTGGTGTACGCTGCTGTTTGAGCTGCTCGACGCTCATCACCGGCGTCGGATCTTTGAAGGACCCGGATGATTTGTCATGGGATTTGGAGGCAAGTCCGATGATCTCAATCAGTTCATCGATCCGTTTGTCTTTCGATTCTGCGATCTCTGCATTGTGCAGGCACATTCGTTTCCACCGATCGCGTTCATCAGTGAGTTCGTCGATTTGATCCGCCGCACGGCTGTCGAGCTCCGCGTCGTATCCCCAGCCCTCGCCATGCTCGCCGGATCTCGCCTCGTATGTGGTGTTGTCGCGATTCTGGACGCGTTCACGCAGGCGGTCCTGGGTTGTGATTTCTTCATTGCTCATCGGGTTGTCCTTAGAAAATCTTGGATGGTGTGGGCGCCCAGGTCGGCCAGTCGTGCGGGTACTTCTCGATCCACTGCTCCAGGTTGTAGGTGGGTCCGGGCATCCCGCCGCCGGACTCGTAGAACCCGGCGATGTACGGCCTAATCCAGTCGCTGGGCTCCATCAGCAGCGGGACATCGGGGTCCACGCGCCCCTGCACGCTCAGGTGACATCTCTGGCACAGCGCCATGAGATTCCAACGCTCGTTGTTGCCGCGGTCGCCGTCGAAATGGTGCGTCGTGAGACAATGACCGGAGGTTGGATCGTGCGGGTGCTGGCACCGCACGCAGCGGTTGCCGGCGTCCTCCTTGACCTGGTCGGAGATCTCCTTCCAGTTGTCGGCGTACTCGCCGCGTTGTTTGGCTGGGGTCATTGCTCCGCCCCTTCCTGCGACGCGGCTTCGGCGGCTTCAAGAGTTCTCTTTGCAATATCATGTAGTCTGTTTAGACCTAGCCCCGCTACAGGCGAAACATCCTTAAGACCAACTTCAATCTCTATCAACGCTCCCTCCAACTCCGCGATCCGCTTGTCGCGGGCGGCGAGTTCGGATTCGAGGGCATTAATATGATCTGCAGCACGCCCGTCCAACTCTGCGTCATACCCCCAATCTTCGCCTAAAGGTCCTGATCTCGCCTCGTATGTTGTTCCATGACGAGTGTGGATTCGTTGACGAAGCCGGTCTTGTATTCTGATTTCCTGCTCGCTCATGGCTGCTCCTTTCGCAATGCGTCCAGTATTACAAACACCTCGCACATTGCTGTATTGAGTTCGCACACTTGATCGTGGTCGTAGTTGCTCATATTCAACTCGGGTGCGGCGTGTGCTACGGTGTGGGCAGCGTCGATCCCCGCCTCCAACTTCCTCGCCCGCTCGTTCAACCGGGCGATGCGATGACGAACCTTTGTCCCAGACGGGAAGTCCTCTCCAATCTCTCCTTGATGGTCGCAGTCGTGACACTTGAACGCTCCGAAGTCGTCAGCCCCGGCAGGATGCGTCTGCTCAACATTCTGTGAGAAACAAATGGGGCAGCAGTGGTATGAATCAAAGTCGGCGTTCATTGAACGCGAGTCTTGAAGTTCGTCCTCTAGCTGTGCAATCTTTGCGATCGCAACTTCATACCCTGCAACTACTCGCGTGTTTACCTCTTGAACTTTCACCAAATCCTGTCTCGAGGGCATTGCTTGTTTCATACCACCGCCAATCGGAAGTGAATCGATTAGCGGAACGCTGTAGATAGGTCCAGTTTCCTGTTGTTGCTCGTCACTCATTCCGTGTCCTTTCTGTTGAGATCGCCATTGACCAGAAGCACCTCCGACACGCTCTTGCTCGATGTGCCGGTGTTGCTCATGGCTTTGGTTCGTTCGATGACCAGTTTGTTCCAGCGGTCGGGTGGGTACAGCTCGCTCAGGCGCGGGTGATCCTCGTAGCTGACGACGATGCGGGCGTGCTTGAACCGGTTGAGCTGCTCGCTGAGCCGGTCGTGGTCGTCCTGGTCACCGAACATCGACGCGCCGCCGTGGTCGCTGAAATCGTGCTCGTAGCGGCCGTGGACGCGGGTGTCGTTGATGTACGGGCTGTCCACATAGACCGCGGTCTTGTCCGTGTCGTGGAGCTTTGGGATCAGCTCGAACGCGTCCTCGTGATGGATCACCATCGGCCGCAAACGCTCGCAGAGCTGATCGAGCGAACGCACCACCGAGTCCCATCGCTTTCCAGGTGATCCTCCTCCTGGACCAAACCTTGATGCGAACGATTTGGTTACTGATTCGTCTGTACCAGC
>WUAJ01000330.1 GCA_009827215.1 Phycisphaeraceae bacterium | reverse complement strand
CACCGCTCTGAGACTCAAAGCTATGAGGATTTCGAAGGCGTGGAATCCGGGTTCTTTGGCTGAGGTACCCTGATGTTGGTCCCGCATTGCTTACAGCGGACCGTTTTGCCGCGTGCAACCTCAGGGACCGACAAGACCTTGCGACAGGTCAGGTTCGGGCACATCATGCGGATCATTTGCTCAGCCATTGCTTTCCAGCCTCCAGTGATTGATAGAACATCGACACGAAGGTCAAATCCGATCAATCAAAGTCATCGAGTAAACTCGCGTCTCATCCGTCTGTAGGGGTGAATGGGACGCTTAGTCCGTATATCCTTCAACCTAAGCGACGGCAATCCCCTAAATGGAGGTCATCAGATGGGTCAGAATCCAGTGCACGCAGCGGCGGTTGTTGGACTCCAGTGGGGAGATGAGGGCAAAGGGAAGCTGGTTGACCTGCTTGCCGGCAAGTACCGAGCCGTGGTCCGATACAACGGCGGCGCGAATGCGGGGCATTCGGTCGTTGTTGGTGGGGAGCGATATTCGCTCCACTTGGTCCCATCGGGCATTCTTTCTCCGAGTTGCGAAGCCGTGATTGGTAACGGCGTGGTTGTTGATCCGTTGAGATTGCTTGAAGAAATTCAGACTCTCAAGTCACGAGGTGTGGATACCAAGCGATTGGTGATCTCCGATCGGGCGCATGTGGTGATGCCGTACCACAAAGCTGAGGATGCTGCCCGCGAGGAACTGCTGTCAACGACTACAGAATCAGGTGCGGACGACACGACCAAGAAGGTCATCTCCGCGATCGGGACGACCAAGCGAGGTATCGGTCCTGCGTACGCGGACAAGATCAACCGCTCGACCGCGATCCGCATTGGTGATCTGGTCCGTGCAGATGTGCTGCGTACCAAGCTCGACATGATCTGCGGCTTAAAGAACGCGATCCTTGGTGCGATTGTGGGGGAGGGGTTTGAGCCGTTCGATGCCGAAGAGATCACTACGCAAATGATCGAGTGCGGCAAAGAACTCGCGCCGATGATCAAAGACACGGCGTATCTGCTGGATGATCTCCGCAAAGAGGGGCAGCCGATTCTATTTGAGGGGGCAAACGCCACGATGCTTGATGTTGATCATGGGACCTACCCATTTGTCACCAGTTCGAACTCATCGGCGCTTGGGATTGGTCCAGGGAGTGGTGTGCCGCCGCAATGTATTGATCAGATCATCGGTGTGGTCAAGGCATACTCCACGCGTGTTGGTGGGGGACCAATGCCGACCGAACTGTTCGATTCGATCGGGGACGGCATCCGCGAACGCGGACGCGAGTTTGGAACGACTACAGGCAGACCACGACGCGTGGGTTGGCTCGATCTGGTCGCTGTGAAGTACTCCGCGATGGTCTCCGGGGCGACTGAACTGTGCATCACGCTGCTCGATGTCCTCGCGGGTGAACCTGAACTCAAAATCGCGACGGCGTACTCAATCGATGGGAATACAAGCGAGCGTTTTATCCCTGATGGTCATGCACTTGAGCATGCAGAGCCGGTGTTGGAATCCATGCCCGGTTTTTCCGAAGATATCACAGCGGCTCGGACTTTCGATGAACTCCCTACCAATGCAAAGGCGTATATCCATCGGATCGAAGAGTTTGTAGGCGTTCCAGTCCGGACAATTTCAGTTGGGCCGGATCGCGAACAGACGATCATGTGCGATACGCCGTCTCATGCGGTGTGCACGAACTGACAGGAATCAAGTTGGTCTCAGAGGGAAGTTGATGACAGAGCAGGTGTCCACACTCGACGCGAGGAGCAGAGAAGCACTCGAGCGGATTCAGTCTCGATATCCAGAGTCGGATCCTCTCGGTTGTTTACCAGGTATTGATCCCGCGAAGATCCCAGTCCATGTCGCGATGATCATGGACGGCAATGGACGATGGGCAAAGCAGCGCGGGATGCCTCGCATCATGGGACATCAGCAGGGTGTCAAGACTGTCCGCACAATGCTGCGTGCGTGCGCGGAGATTGGTGTCGAGATCCTGACGCTGTACTCATTTTCTACTGAGAACTGGTCGCGACCACAGGAAGAGATTCAGGGACTCATGGAGATGTGCGTCGCGTACTGCGAGCATGAGGGCGACGCGTTGAAAGAAAACAATGTACGCGTGCGTGTGCTCGGACGCCGTGAAGGTATGCCCAAGGCGGCGCTCGATGCTCTTGACGCGCTAGTAGACGCGACCAAGGACTGCACAGGGATCACAATGTGCCTTGCGGTGAGATCGGAAGAGCACA
>WUAJ01000329.1 GCA_009827215.1 Phycisphaeraceae bacterium | reverse complement strand
CGGCAACAGCTGGGCCGTGCGCACGATCACGGAGAAGTTCCCAGAAGAGTTCGAGAACAAGGTCCAGCGGACCTTCGTCCCTGTGACCGTGGATATGGCGACTCTCTGAATCAAAAACGCTGATTCGACGCTCGAATACGAGCTTGTTGGATCAAATGAATAAATCCTGACGATGACCAGTTCGTGTACACACGGGCCGAGATTGGTCGCGCCCAACGAGAGCAGGATTTACCATGAGCAAACCCGCAACCATCGTCAGCTGGATTCTTCAACTCGTCGTCGCGTTCATTCTTGGACAGACCTTGTTCTTCAAGTTCACTGGTGCCGAAGAAACCATCGCACTCTTCGATGTGCTCGGCGCTGAACCGATGGGGCGCTACGCGACCGCGGTTGCCGAGCTCGTGTGTGTGGTGTTGCTACTCGTACCGAAGACGAGCGTGCTTGGCGCGATTGGATCGGTCGGTGTGATCTCCGGCGCGATCATGGCACACATCACCAAGCTCGGTATTGATATTGATCCAGTCGTACTCGGAGATCCAAGGCTTGAACCCCTCGCAGGTCCTTCGCTGTTCACGATGGCGGTCATTGTCTTTGTCGCCAGCGTGATCATCATCGCGATCCGCAGATCACAGATCCCGATCATCGGATCCAAGCTCGCTCCATCTCCGAGCGAATCGGAAGCACAAAGCTAAAAACAAGCAACGAGCGTTTCCGCTCGCTGCCCGCCTGAAGGAATCAGGATGGTGTGGCCTGTTTCAGATGAATAATTCGGGATCAGTCATCAATCTCTTGTGCTTCTTTCTTGCCTCGCTTGCCGCGTTGGCCTTCCTTGCCTTGCTTTGCATTCGCCTTTCTGTCACTCCCGGCTTCCATAGCGCGATCCACGCGCTGCTCGCGTTGTGAACGCATCTTCGCGACGCGTTCCTTCACTGCACTCTGCTGAGCAGGAGTGAGCACGGCCCAGAGTTCTTTCTTTGCTTCCGCGTCCGATGGAGCTTCAGACATCAGCTCAGCAAGCTGGGCGCGTTTCTTCTGCATCTCTTCTGGAGATGGTCGCTCGCCGCGTTCCTTTGCTCGCTCTCCACGATCACGATCCTGTTGATCGCGGTCACCGTCAAGCTGTCCTTGCTGTCCGCCTTCGCCTCGCTCGCCTCTTTCGCCGCGCTGTCGGCGTTGACCGCGTTCACCCGCTTGACCACGGGATCCACGCATCTCACCGAGTTCTTCTTTGTGCTCTTCCATGAACGCACGCATTTTCTCGGCGTGCGCTTTGCCGATCGCTTTGATCGACTCTTGCTGCTCTTCAGTCAGCGCCAGTTCAGGATTGTCCTGCGCATCTCGTCGCAGACTCATGACCGCGCCGATGTATGCTCGGAGTGGCATGTCGCCTGCCTTGCGTGATTTCTCAGCAGATCCAGTCATCGAATCACCAGCGTCGGGGCCACTGGATTCAACGATCTCAGGACCACCCAAAAGTGTTGCGTCCTCGCTCTGTGGCTCAGCCGCGAGCGCTGTTCCCGATAGTGCGACAAGGATCATCGCGATTCCGGCTTGGCTCAGTGTTGGCTTGGATTTCATAGTGGAACCTCCCATAGAGGCCGAGTGATGTGAACCCGGCGGTGATGTGTTGTCTTTCCCTTATCGACACGCCAAACGCCGCTCCAATCCGCGTATTGCACTCTTGAAAAAATCATCCAACGCCTATGATTCCACGAATACCATCTGTGACGATTAGACCGTCCCTTTGCACCCGAATTTCACGACAAACCGCAGCTGAGCCCCTCTATGCCCCTGACCAAAGAACACATCAATGACGCATTATCCGGAGTCTCCCATCCCGACGGCGGAGACCTTGTCAGCCGAGAATGTGTCATGAACATCGCGGTCTGCGATTCAGACGCCTCGGTCCGCATCTGCTACACGCAGGGACACCCCGACCAACCCCAGCCGGACCGCAACACCTTGTCGAACATGGGGAAGTTCGCCGAGCAGCTCATCCGCGCCACCGCAAAGGACAACGGCGTGGACAACCTCGGACTCGTCATCGACTTCGTGGACCACGCCGGAGAGGTCGTCCTTAAACTCAAGAGCGATACCAAAACCAGCGCCGATCAACCACGCGTGAGCGAGCAAACTCCACAGAACAAGAACGCGTCAGGAGTGCCGGGAGTCAAGCACATCATCGCCGTGGGTGCCGGCAAAGGGGGTGTTGGGAAGTCCACCGTAGCGATCAACCTCGTCGTGGGTCTGGCGCGCACGGGACACGCCATCGGAGTA
>WUAJ01000328.1 GCA_009827215.1 Phycisphaeraceae bacterium | reverse complement strand
GGCGAGCGAGCGGGTGATCTGTCACACACGGATCCGGATCGGGGATGATGAGTTGGATGCGGAGGTGGGGTTGGTGTGTCGGAAGGGGATGCTGTGCCGGATGCTGATCGGGCGTGAGGCGCTGGCGGGGCGGTACTTTGTGGACTCATCGAGGAAGTATGTGCTGACGGGGAAGACGATAAAGGCAGCGAACAAGAAGGAGCGATCACCATGAAGCTGGGAATTCTTTCGACCGCTCCAAAGTGTTACAGCACGCAGCGGCTCAAGCAGGCGGCGGTGGATCGTGGGCACGATGTGAAGGTGCTCAACACACTGCGGTTTACGCTTGAGCTTGAGGAGGGGGAGCCGGATCTGTATTTCCGCTCGAAGGTCTTGAGCGAGTATGACGCGATACTGCCGAGGATCGGGGCTTCGATCACGTACTTTGGAACGGCGGTGGTGCGTCAGTTTGAGCAGATGGATGTGTACACCCCCAACACGGCGAACGGGATCACGAACTCACGGGACAAACTTCGGTCGATGCAGATTCTGAGTCGGCATGCAATCGGGATTCCGCATACGACCTTTGTGCGGGATCGCGCGGATGTGCTTCCGGCGATTGAGCGGCTTGGGGGCGCTCCGGTGGTGATCAAGATTCTGGAGGGGACGCAGGGGGTCGGGGTGATTCTTGCAGAGACGACCAAGGTCGCGGAGGGGATCATCGAGACGCTGCAGAACGCGAAGCAGAACGTGCTTGTGCAGAAGTTCATCAAGGAGAGCAAGGGGAAGGATGTTCGCGCGTTTGTGGTCGGGGACACGGTCGTCGCGGCGATGCGGCGCGTGGCGCAGGGGGATGAGTTCCGGAGCAATGTGCATCGCGGCGGGCGCACGGAGCGGATTGAGCTTCCGCCTGAGTTTGAAGAGGCGGCGGTCCGCGCGGCGCAGATCATGGGTCTGCGTGTCGCGGGTGTGGACATGCTGGAGGGGGATGATGGGCCTCAGATTATGGAGGTGAACTCGTCACCTGGACTTGAGGGGATCGAGGGCGCGACGGGGCTGGATATCGCGGGGGCGGTGATTGATTACATCGCGAGCCAGGTGAACTTCCCAGAGATTGATGTGCGCCAGCGGCTGACGGTTTCGAAGGGGGTCGGGGTCGCGGAGATCGTGATTCCGGAGGGGTCGGAGCTTGTTGGAAAGACGATCGCGGAGTCTGGACTGCGCGAGCGGGACTTTACGATTCTGAATCTGCATCGCGGGATCAAGGTGATTTCGAATCCGAAGGGAACTCGCGAACTGGAAGCGGATGACAGTTTGCTGTGCTACGGCAAGCTTGAGGCGATGCGTGATCTGATTCCGGAGAAGAAGAAGCGCAAGCGAAAGGCGAAAGCGAAGAAACTTGATCCGCAGAAGATTGAAGAGCTTGAGGGTATTTCCTGATGGGATTTGATTCTGATCATGCGCATGTTTGGGAGCAGATCGAACGAGGTTCATCCGGCTCGGTGTCGATCGTGATCTCGGAGGGGTACTCCGGGATTGATATCAAGATCCCGATCTATGTGTGGCGCGGCGAGGAGGACGGCCCCACTGTTGCGGTCACGGCGGCGGTGCATGGCGATGAGATCAATGGGACGGGGACGATCCGGCACATCATCCGTGAACAGCCCTTTGAGCTCAAGGCGGGGACGCTGGTGATGGTGCCAGTCATAAACATGATGGGATTC
Source organism: Phycisphaeraceae bacterium (assembly GCA_009827215.1). Taxonomy (GTDB): domain Bacteria; phylum Planctomycetota; class Phycisphaerae; order Phycisphaerales; family UBA1924; genus UBA1924. Next base: position 581 of record WUAJ01000328.1, on the reverse strand, counting down.
GAGCGGCACTCGCGGTATCTTCCGGATCGAAGGGACCTCAACAGAAGCTTCCCGGGCTCGAAGGAGGGGAGTCTCGCGAGCCGAATGGCGCGGTCGTTCTTTGATCAGGTGATCCGGGGGTGTGATTACTGCATCGATCTGCACACGGCGGCGGTTCGGCGGACGAACTTCCCCAACGTGCGCGCCGATATGGACAACGAGCAGCTCGCGGCGTTTGCCAATGCGTTTGGTGCTTCGCTGATTGTCGATAGCAAGGGGCCTCAGGGGTCGCTGCGGGCGAGCGCGTGTGATATTGGGTGTGCGACGCTGATACTTGAGGCGGGCGAGGTGTGGAAGGTCGAGGCGGGGGTTGTGGAGTATGCGGTTCGCGGGATTATGAACTGCTTGCGTTTTCTTGAGATGATTGATGGGGAGATTGTTGAGCCGGCGTTTCGATTGGTGACCAAGACGACGAAGTGGATCCGTGCGGCGCAGGGCGGGTTCTTGGAGTTTCATGTGTCGCCGGGGGACATTGTGCGTAAGGGGCAGGCGCTGGCGACGAATACGGATCTGATTGGCGAGCGGCAGAATGTGGTTGTGGC
>WUAJ01000327.1 GCA_009827215.1 Phycisphaeraceae bacterium | reverse complement strand
GGCGCGTTGATGACCATCGCGCACTTGGTCGCGATCACGACCTTGTCGCGCCGATCCTTGATCGCCTTGCCCACCACCGACTCGGAATGTCCAAAGCCGTAGATCGGAGCCGTATCGAGCAGATTGATCCCCGCATCGAGCGCCGCATGAACCGCGCGGATCGAGTCATTCTCATCGGCGCCGCCCCACATCCAGCCGCCCATCACCCATGTCCCGATCGCTACAGTGGACGCTTCAATACCAGACTGACCAAGCGGACGCATGTGCATGTCGATTCTCCATTGCAAAGAAAGGCGATTCTAGACAAGCAACATTCACCCAATCCAAATCAAGGACAACCAGCACTGAACGCGCTGAGGAATGTGCTCACATCCAAGAAGTTAAACGAGCCATCACCCGTAAAGTCTGCAACCGGATCCATATCTCCAAACGCCGCGAGGAACGCGCTGACATCAAGGAAGTTCAGGTTCCCATCACCCGTCAGATCCGGAGCACACGAGGTCCCAGTGATCGTAAACGACAGATCCGAATCATCAAACGACTCGTTCCCATCACCATCACGAATCACCAAACGCAAGCGCGCATCACTCGTCCCAACATCGGGCGCATTCCACGCGAACGAGCCCGTGGACGCATCAAACCCTGCACCAAGACTCGTCGGGAATGTCGCCCCGCCATCAGAAGACAGCAGCAGGTCCGCCGTGGTCACCCCATCCGGAGAATCAAACAACCAAGTCGTCTGCACAAGCTCACCCGGATCAATCGTCGGCCCATCATTCTGACTCGTCATGTACACCCCCGGCGCCTCACCATTCGCTGGACCAGGCACATGCTTGACAATGCAGTGCATCACACCCGCCGCCGTCACCAGCGACTGACAGTTGATCTGTACGATCGTCTTGTCCGGATATGCTGTCTGCCACACCGTCAGCGCATCATCGTTAAACTGCCCCGCCGTGCCGTTGGTATACAGAGGCACCAACACCAGATCATTACAGATCACCGCATTGGTAAAGGTATAGTGCGTCCCGCCCGACCGAACCGCCGGCACGCGATACACCTCAAACCCACGAGCCGCAAAGTCCGCAGCCGCGTTGTCCGATGTGATCGCCCACGAAGCGCTCGGCTCATTGACCCACTCAGAGATCATCACCTTGTCATCAGCAAGCATGATCATCCACATATCAATGTGCTGAGTGCTATCCACAGACGCCGGATACGGCGTGTACATCGTCGTCGTCAGATTCTGGTACTCACTCCAGAGCTGGATGATCTGCGCCTCAGTCAATCCAGGATTCTCATTGTTAATCAACCGGGTCGCGTGACCCACACCCGCCGGATTCCCAGTCTCCAGGTGATAGTTCCCACCACCATGCACAAGCGGGATCAAAAAGTACGGCTCATCCCGCTCGTTCGCCCAGTACGAAGGCAACGAGTTGTCATTGGGACGAGGACGATTGTAAGTATGATCAACCATCGCGCGCACGCCCCCAGTCCCATTAGGCTGCGAACCAAGGAAGATGTACCGAGGACCATAATCACGCGCCCAGATCGTGTCGGTGCGCTTGATCTCAAACTGCACGCGCGACATATCCGCACCCTGAGCCGCAACCTGGTTCGAAGCCGTCGTCAACTCTGAAGCAGTATCGACAAAGATGAACGCTTTCGCATCACCAGTCGTCGTGATCTCACGAGTCATCTGCGCGAGGATACTCTTCCATGCATTCGAACCCTCCCACGCCATGATGATCCCCTCAGCAGGTTCATACTCGCCGGGAGTGCGCACAAGCGCCGAAGGAGCCGCACCACGAGACTGGACCGCTTGGATCGGATTGAGCCGAGTGTACTCCGCCTCCGCTTCAGTCATCGAACGAGGAATCTCTGCCCCCTCCGGATACTCAAGAACCTGAGCGTGCGCGAGTGTCGATACAGATGCCGCGATCAATGTCGCAGCCCGAAGCGTCTGAATAGTCATCTACTGACCTCTCCCGCCTGAACAGGCGTTGTCATCCGATCCCTCTTGATCACGGATCCCTCTGAGCATTATGCACTCTAATCAGTTCGGCGCCAACCACAAACCACTCGATCACCCCCGCATTTGGAGGTCGTCTACTCGTGGTTTCCTTCAAACCCACCATCAGCGACATCAGATTCCCCCTCTTCTTGCTCCTCAATCAGCAGCTTCGCTTCCTCAGCAAACTGACCGGGAACAAGCACCTCCACCATCCCAGGTGTCTCCGCACGAAAGCCCGCCGTCATCCCACCGACAAGCTCAGAAGGGATCCCCGCTTCAT
>WUAJ01000326.1 GCA_009827215.1 Phycisphaeraceae bacterium | reverse complement strand
AATCTCGACAGAGTGGTCACCGGAACCTGGAAACAAGTCAACAACGGCTTCATCATCTTCATCGAGAACATCCCTGACATCTTCCGTGGACCTGATACCGAAGTTGAAGCGGATTCTGACAACATGCCCGCTCTCAATACTGCCAAAAAGTTTGAATCGACCACTCTCAAGACTTCACAAATGGAACCCACAGGTGATGTAGAGTTTGAGAGCTCTAATGCGGAAATCAAGGTGAACGGGCTCTTCAACGCTGCGGGCAATATTTTCATCTTGGAAGGCTCGAATATCTTTATCAACTCCGGAGCCACCGTCGAATCTCAAACAAGAATCTCATCGGGGTCCGACGACATCATGCTGCCTTCGATCGCCGACGACATCAGCGGCATCATCCCCCTCGCGCTCGGACCGACTCCCCCACCAACCGTCATCGCCCCGATCATCGACATCCACGCCAACCTCACCCCGATCCGCGATGGTGTCGGCGCGATGAACACCTCCGGCGTGCTCACCATCCACCCGACTGGCACCCTGCGCCTCAACGCTCAAGCGGATGAGATGAACAGCCAACTCAATCACACAGGTGATCTCGATATCATCGGCAACATCCAGATCACTCCAATCAACGCCTATCAACCACAGCTCGGTGACTCATTCACCATCGCAACAGTCAACGGCACGATCCACTCGCTCCCGGCGCAAGCACTCGGAGATGCCGGAGACGGACAGGCCTACGCGATCAACGCGGTCGGCAATCAGGTCATCGCATCGGTCGTCGTCGCCTGTCCCGCAGACCTCAACATGGACGGCTCGCTCAACTTCCTCGACATCAGCGCCTTTCTCGCCGCGTACGCAGCCGCGGATCCGATCGCGGATCAGAACGACGACGGCTCGTACAACTTCCTCGATGTCAGCGCCTACCTCGCGTCCTACAGCAACGGCTGTCCGTAACCTCGGCAATCCGCGAGCCCGCCGCGTATCATCGACTCGATGTCAATGGTTTGTGTGCCCATCATGGTCGAGGACGCTCCCAGCGCCCTGCTCGATGCGTCCCTCGCGCAAACGAAAGGCGCGGACATTGTCGAGTATCGCGTCGATCTGCTCTTCGAGCAGCGCGACGAGGAATCGCTCGAAGAACGCATGAGCCGCGTGCTGGATCTGGTCAAGGAATCCCCGCTGCCGTGCATCGTCACCTGCCGCCCCCACTGGGAAGGCGGCGAATACCACGGCGACGACGACGAACGCATCTCCCTATACGAAGCGCTTGGGACCTCCGATCATCCCCCGGCATACATCGATGTCGAGCTCGCGACCTACACGCGTTCTGCGAATATCCGCCAGAAGGTCAACCTCGCCGTCGATCATCCGAAGCAGAAGCGCCAGGTCACGACGCGGCTGATCCTCTCCTCACACGACTTCGAAGGACGCCCCGCCGACCTAACGCGCCGGATCATCGCGATGAACGACGAGCCCGCGTGCAGCGTCGTGAAGATCGCGTACCGAGCGCGGTCCATCCGCGACAATCTGGAGTTGTTTGAGATCCTACGTGATCGACAGAAGCCGACCATCGCGCTGGGGATGGGTGAGTTCGGGTCGATGAGCCGAATCCTCGCGCCCAAGTTTGGGGGACTGCTGACCTTCGCGTCGCTCAGGAGCGAATCGACCACCGCGCCGGGACAGCCGACGATCGACGAACTGCTCAACCTCTACCGCTTCCGCACCATCAAAGCGAGCACCAAGGTCTACGGCATCATCGGTTGGCCGATCACGCAATCCATGTCGCCGCTCGTGCACAATGCGGGGTTCGAGGCGATCGGATGGGACGGGGTGTATGTGCCGATGCCAGTCGAGGGGAGTTACGAATCGTTCAAGGCTACGGTGCTTTCTCTTGCACAAGATTCAACACTTGAATTTTGTGGAGCGAGTGTCACACTCCCTCACAAACTTCACTTGGCAATGATTTGTGAAGTCAATGGGATTTTTGAAAATGCGATCGGCGATGAAACTTCAGCCAATACGATCGTATTCAACTTTGACTATGACTCAGACAAAAAATCCTTTACTCGATCCAACAATTCATTCTCAGCCGTTGATACAGATTTTCAAGCTATCAAGGAGCGAATTAGCGGTCGCCGTATCTTGATAATGGGAACTGGTGGAGTAGCTCACGCAGTTTTAAAATCTGTCCCATCACACAGAGTGTTTATTGTGAGTCGTGACCAGAAAAAAGCTGATGCTCTTGCCAGTGAATTTAACAAGAACAA
>WUAJ01000325.1 GCA_009827215.1 Phycisphaeraceae bacterium | reverse complement strand
CGAGGGCATCGAGCGCATCGCGTAATCCAGAAGCGACGAGTTCCGGCGCATCGAGTGAATATGCGTTTGGATCAATCCACTGAATCGCGCTGTCGATGCCTCGGATAGCATCAGCGATCGCACGACGATGGCGAGGTACGAATGCTCCAACCCCCATGTCTTGACGATTTGTGACAGCATCGGCGATTGCACGCTTGAGCACATCAACTCGATGTCCATCAAGGGCGCAGACACTGATCGCGTTGGGTTGGATCTGCGTATCGATCACGAGGTCGGCTTTGGTGCGGACTCTGATAATGGGTTTGTCGAGTGATTCGAGTTGTTCTCGATCCTCGAATCGTCCCGATGGATCGCACCAGATCAGTGCATCAGCGGATTTGAGATGCTCTCGGGATCGTTGCTGTGCGATCTCGTCGAGCGGATCCACGGCGGAGTCTCCGAGTCCTGCGAGATCTGTGAGCGCGATGTTCCCGGCACCTGGGATATCACGCTCGAGTTCCATCAGCTCGCTGATCGCATCGCGTGTCGTGCCTGCACGATCGCTGACGACTGAACGATGGACTCCGAGCAACGCATTGAACAGTGCGCTCTTCCCGGCGTTGGGTTGACCGCACAAGACCACCACAGGATCGCTTGTTCGGAGCGCCGAGCCGGTCTCGCTTCCGACTTCGCTCTGGAGCTGTGCACACAATGTATTGAGTCGATCGAGCAGATCGCTCGGTGCGATCGGCACGACATCGTCTTGGTCTGTGAAGTCCACTCCAGACTCAACAAGCGCAAGCAGCAGTGCGAGTTCCTCGGCCCAAGATTTACATTGCTCGCCTTGGGAACCATCGAGGAGGTGATTGGCGGCGCTGAGTGCTTCGCCCCCAACTGCTGCGATCCGCAGCGCGACCCCCTCGGCTTGAGCAAGCGTTAATCGATTGTTGAGATACGCACGCGCGCTGAACTCTCCAGGCTCAGCGCGGCGGATCGCTGGGGACTCGAAGATCTTGTCGAGCAATCGCTCAAGCAGAGTTGGGTTCCCGACCACAATGAGCTCAGCGACATCCTCTCCGGTGTAACTCTTCGGACCATCGAACCAGATGAGCATGCAAGGTATTGTGTGATTCTCGTCGATGGAGATACGAGCGCGGTGAATACCTCGTGTTGGGTTCTCAAGCGTGGTCAGTGATTGGACGCATGCTCGCGCATCTGATCCTGAGATGCGGATGATCGCTCGGGTGCTCTGTCCCGCTGGGGATCCGATGGCTGCGATGGTCCCGCCGGTCGGCATGGATCACTTCTTCTCGCGGAACTGACGCGATGCTGGATTCGGGGGTTGCGGCCCTTTCTCCATGAGCTGACGACGCGCCTCAGCGGCTTCGTTCATGCGCTGCAGGAAACCTGGCCCCTTCTTCGCTTTCTCGGCTTTGATGTTCTCGATCTCAAGCATGCCGTGCTTCTTCATGTGAGCACGAATCCACTTGCTCTCGAGGATACCCATCGTCGAGTTGGTGATGAAGTAGAGCGCGAGTCCGGATGGCGCTGTGTACATCATGATCGGGAACATCACGACCATCATGACCTTCATCATCTTCTGCTGCGACTCTTGCTCAGGGGTGAGCGTGGACTGTGTTGGTGGGGTGAGGTACTTCTGATGGAGGAAGAACACGACACCGAGCAACAACGGAAGGATATTCACAGAAGATACTGTTCCCCATAGCGGGAAGGAGAAGTGCATGAACTCTGGGAGCGGGATCGCGTTATCCGCTGCGGACAGGTCTGAGAGGAACATCCACGATCCGCCTGTGAGATTCTGGAACACGCCGTAGAACGCGGGTTCGTGCTTGAGCTCTACGGCGAAGAAGAGGGTTGCGTAGAGCGCGATCCAGACAGGGGACTGGAGCAGCATCGGGAGACATCCGAGCATCCCGAGCGGCGAGATGCCTTCCTCGCGCCAGAGCTTGGTCATTTCCTGTTGCATGCGTTTCGGATCGTCTTTGTACTTCTCTTTGAGAGCTTTCTGCTTTGGAGCCATGGATTGCATCTGGACACCGAAGCGTTGCATTCGGATCTGTGACCAACGCGTGATCGGATGCAAGCATCCACGCACGACGACCACGAGCAGGAGGATCGAGACTCCCCAATCCTGGACAATCGAGTGGAAGATCCGCAGCACAGCGATGAGGATGTTGGTCAACCAATCGAAGGTGCATCCGGCACAGAAACCTCCGATGTTGTAGACGACCATCTCTGGGAGATTCAGCGCTGCGAGGATGGGGTCTTCGTTGAAGACCGGCTTGGTGCGAGGCCCGGCGTAGACGCCGTTGATGATGGATTTGGTGG
>WUAJ01000324.1 GCA_009827215.1 Phycisphaeraceae bacterium | reverse complement strand
AGGGGGGTGTGGATGTCGTGCTCATTGAGACTTGTCAGGATCTGTTGCAAATTCGCTGTGCCGTACAATCGGTGGAGCAGGCCGAACGGGTGTTGGGGGTTGAGGTTGGGTCGGTGCCGATCTTTGTGTCGGTGACGATCGAGCAGACGGGGACGATGCTTGTGGGGAGTTCGATCGAAGCCGCGATCGAGGCGCTGCGTCCGCTGCCGATTTCGGCGCTGGGACTCAACTGCGCGACGGGTCCGGTGGAGATGATGAACCATGTGCGGACGCTTGCGAAGAAGTGGGATCGTCCGATCACGGTGATGCCCAACGCGGGACTCCCGGTGCTTGAGGAGGGGAAGACGGTCTATCCGCTGGGTCCCGACTCGTTTGTCAAGGCGGTCACCCCGATGCTTGACGAGGGATTGGTGGACGCGATCGGTGGATGCTGTGGGACGACCCCAGAGCACATTGCGAAGCTGCGCGCGTTTGTGGATGGCCGGGAGAAGGTCCGTCGGGATGATCCGGTTGTCGTTCCGAGCTGTTCGTCGCTGTACTCGGCGGTGGAGTATCGGCAGGACCTGTCGCTGCTGATTATTGGAGAGCGGTGCAACGCTTCGGGGTCGCGGAAGTTCAAACGGCTGCTTGAGGAAGAGGACTTCGATGGCATCGTGTCGCTGGCGCGTCAGCAGGTTCGGGACAGCTCGCATGTGATCGATATCAACGTCGATGTCGCGGGGCGCGACAACGTTCGGGACATGCACGAGGTGGTCTCACGGATTGTCAAGCAGGTCGATGCCCCACTCATGCTCGACTCGACGAATCCGAAAGTGATCCTCGCGGGGCTCAAGGCGTCGGGTGGCAAGAGCATCATCAACAGCGCGAACTTCGAGGAAGGCGAAGATAAGTTCGACGAGCTGTGCGACATTGCGAAACGGTTCGGGGCGGGGCTGGTCATCGGGACGATCGACGAGGATGAAGAAAACGCGATGGCGCGGACGGCGGATCGCAAGCTCGCGATCGCGTCGCGGGCGATCGAGCGTGCTGTGGAGCATCATGGCTTGAAGGTCTCGGATCTGTTCATCGATCCGCTGGTGCTTCCGGTTTCGACGGGGATGGATTCGGATCGTCGCAGCGCCAGCGAGCTGATCGAGGGCACGAGACGGATCGCGGAGGCGTATCCGGAGGTGCAGCTGACATGCGGCTTGTCGAATGTTTCGTTCGGATTGAATCCCTCGGCTCGAGTGGTGATCAACGCGGTGCTGCTGCATGAGCTTGTTGAGGCGGGGATGACGAGTGCTATTCTGCACGCATCGAAGATCACGCCCTTGCATCGGATGGACGAGGCGCAGAAGGACGCGGCGATGGACCTGATCTTCGATCGTCGCAGCGAAGAGCTCGGCGGGGTCGGTCTCCCTGAGGGCATCGACGATCCCAAGCACGATCCGCTGGCGCACCTGATCGATCTGTTCCAAGGCGAAACAGAGCAAGTGGATCAGGTCTCGCAATCGGACCTGTCGCTTGAGGAACGGCTGCGCAACCACATCATCAACGGCGAGCGCGAGCATCTTGAGGAGTCGATAAACGAAGCGCTCGAAAAGTACACGGCGCTGGAGATCATCAACGACCACTTGCTCGATGGGATGAAGACGGTGGGCGAGTTGTTCGGGAGCGGGCAGATGCAGCTGCCGTTTGTTCTTCAGAGCGCGGAGGTGATGAAGCGTGCGGTGGCGCTGCTTGAGCCTCATATGGAGAAGAGCGATTCGGTGTCCAAGGGATCGATCGTGCTCGCGACGGTCAAGGGTGATGTGCACGATATCGGGAAGAACCTGGTTGATATCTTGTTGTCAAATAACGGATTTACGGTTCACAACCTCGGGATCAAGCAGCCGATCGATGCGATCCTCAAGTCGTTTGAAGAAACGAAAGCCGACGCGATCGGGTTGTCGGGGCTGCTCGTCAAAAGCGTCAATGTGATGGAGGAGAATCTCCACGAGCTCAACAAGTCGGGTATCAAGGTTCCTGTGCTGCTTGGGGGCGCGGCGCTCACGCGGAGTTACGCGGAGGGACACCTGACCAGTGTGTATGAAGGGGATCTGCACTACGCGAAGGACGCGTTTGATGGGCTCGACACGATGAACGCGATCATCACTGGGACGAGCAAGGAATTGCTCAGCGCCGCACAAGAGCGGGCGCAGACTAGACAAGCGACGATCGCGAAGCATCAGGGGAAGATCAAGCCAACTTCGGCGACATCGGTGCTAA
>WUAJ01000323.1 GCA_009827215.1 Phycisphaeraceae bacterium | reverse complement strand
GGGATCAAGCGCGATCGATATGGGAGATAATGCACTCGTCCCAGTCGACAACATCGACATTGACGAAGATATGGATACGCTCGAGCAACTCCCGCTTGATTTTGCCGGGAACCCTCGCTTTGTGGATGATCCCGACACGATCGATGCCGGAGTGGGAACACCTGCTGTGGACGCTGGAGCGTATGAGTATCAGCCGATGATCCAGGTGTGTATTCCAGATCTGAACAAAGATGGATCACTCAACTTCCTTGATGTCTCGCTGTTCCTGTCGCTCTTCTCGAACGCTGATCCGATCGCGGATCTGACCAACGATGGCAGCTTCAACTTTCTCGATGTCTCAGCGTTCCTCTCGGCATTCGGTGCCGGTTGTCCGTAAATCATTGCTAACTTAACAGTTGCAACCACAACTCGACGGGACAGACATAATCAGTCCCGTCGATTTTTTGTGTAGACTGCAACACGAATACTCTATGTAGACCTCAGTAAGCACAGGAAGACCTCATGTTCTCAGAGATTTCAGCACACGATGTCCACGAGTGCCACGGGATCGCTCGGCGTTGCCGCGATCGGGGTAGCGATGTCGATGCGTGGAGACACACCCTCCTCAGCGATCTTAGAGAGTTGGTGGGCGCTCAAGTCATCATCAGCTCCGAGATGGAGCATTTCGGATGCACCTCGGAGATGAAGTCCAAGAGTCTCGGACTCCATCGTGCCGGTTGGATATCAGATGAAGCGGAAGTACGCTGGCAGGAATATGCACGCTCGATCCCAGTCGAACGCACTCCAGAATATCCCTATCTCAGCAAGTTCGACGGCACCACAATGATGCTCTCCAGAAACCAGATCTGGGGACGCGATACCTGGTATCGGTCGCAGACCTTCAACGAGGTCCATCGCGTCTGCGGCATCGACGACTACATCATCTCGATCTGTCCTACTCCGATCCTGAATCGTTGCACCACACTCTGGCTCCACAAAGGAGTTGGCTCCAAAGATTTCACTACTCGCGAACAAGGAATTATCACCCTCGTCCATATGATCATCAACCAAGAAATCGGAACCTATCTCGCTGCCGCAGACGAACCGAAACTGTCTTCACTCACACAACGCCGAATCGAAGTCCTCAAAGAACTCATCAACGGTGATTCCGAAAAACAGATCGCATTCAAACTTAGTCTTGCCAAAGCAACTGTCCACGAGCATGTGCTCGCGATCTACAGACACTTTGAGGTCTCTTCACGAGGCGAACTGCTCGCGAAGTTCATCGGACGCGCACGACCAGAATTGTGATTTACGAACTTCCCACCAAAGAGTGGGGTTTAAAACTTCGGATCTCCCACGAATATGGAACTGTTGAACGACGAATCGAACAACACCACACAGACAGGAGATTCCATATGAAAGCATTCACCACCACCGCAATCGCGCTGCTCACCCTCGCGGGAGCTGCACAAGCCGAAACTCTGCTCATCGCAGGAAGCCAAGGCGTTGTCCACGAACTGGATACCGTAACAGGAAACATCAACTTCCGTGGTATCTACGGCGGTCCAGTCAACTCCATGATCTCGCGTGATGGTACGCTTTACCTCGGCGACCAGAATGGGACGATTTACACACTTGATATTGCTACAGACTTCGTGACTGGCGCGTTCTCAGTTCCAGCAGATGCAAGCGCGATGTCATGGGTCGGAGATGAGCTCGTTGTCGCAGACAGCAACGGCAGTGTTCTTTACATCAATCCTGTCACCCATGAAGTGTCTAAGACAGTGGTCATCGAAGAAACCGACATCACCGCGATCGGAATCGACGCGGGAGGATTGTTCGTCGGCGGATTCTCATCACTTGCTGTGCGCTCCCCGCTTGGCCAAGACAACTTCAGTTTCTTTGCCGCATGCGGCTCACTGATCAACTCGATGGCTTTCGGATCAGACACCCTGTTCCTCGGAGGGATCGCGTTCGGTGGTGCCGAAGCAGGAACTGTCTACCTCTTCAACAAGTTCGAAGGTGGCATCGAGTACTCAGGCACACATGCTGTTGACTCGGACGCGACCTCGATGATCAGCGCCGACGGCATGCTCTACATCGCCGGGAGCGACGGCATGGTCCACGAGATGGATCCAGCAACTGGTGATATCCTGCGTGTCTTTGATACAGGCATCGACATCCAAGCGATGACTCCAGAGAACGGATTCGTCTCATGCCCAGCGGACTACGATGCATCTGGAGACCTGAACTTCCTCGATGTCAGCCGATTCATTGATCTCTACACCAATCGCTTCGTTCCAGGCGACACCAACGGCGACTCCAGCTTCAACTTCCTCGACATCAGTAACTTCCTGAACATCTACACCGGC
>WUAJ01000322.1 GCA_009827215.1 Phycisphaeraceae bacterium | reverse complement strand
GCGATGAGCGCGAGGATCTTTGGGGAGCCGAGCGTGAGGATGCGGAGGATGAGGTGGCGCTTGGTGTGGAGGGTGGTGGTGAGGAGCCATCCAACGAGGGGGGATGTTGCGGCGAGGATGGGCTGGGCGTATCGGTCGTTGGAGACGCCTGCGATCATCATGATGAGGAGCGCGAGGGGGATGGAGAGGGCGAGGAGTTTGGCGGTGTGGAGTTTGGGGAGGGTGTAGTGTACTTCGGCTTCTGCTTTGGCGTCGGGTCCCCAGGGGAAGAGGAGCGCAAGGGTGGTGGGGAGCGCGGTCAGGAGCGCGACGGGGATGAAGGCGAGGAGTTTGGGGAGTCGGCCGGGCTCGAACATGAAGGCTTCGGGGGATTGGGTGATCGCGTTTGGGGCGGCGCTGAGGGTTCGGCTCCAGTGGAGCGCGAAGACGAGCGCGGCGAGGGCGATGGGGACGAGGACGGTTGGTTTGAAGATTGGTTTGGGGGTGCGGCTCAGGAATGCAGCAGAGAGGATGAGGGCGAGGAAGATGGGGAATCCCGCGGGGCCTTTGGTGAGGAGCATGAGCAGCGCGGTGAGGGAGAGGGCGAAGGAGCATATCAAGGGGCGCTTGTTGGTGGTGATGAGGAGGTGGAGGGTGATCCAGGCACCGAGGGCGGTGAGGAGGTTGTGGATGGATTCGATCTCGGCGCTGCGCGCGGGCGCCCAGAAGAGAGGCGTGAGTGCGGCGGCGAGTCCGGCGGGGAGCGCGGCGCGGGGTCCGAACCAGTTGCGGGCGAAGAAGAAGGATGAGAGGCAGAGGAGGAGGAAGGCGAATGCGGAGACGAGTCTGGGTGATAGATCCGGATCGGGATTGATGGACAGCGCGGCGGCGAAGATCCAGGGGACGAGCTGGGGCTTGCGGAGGTAGGACTGGTCGAAGAGGTGGGGGACGAGGTATTGGTTGGACTCGAGCATTTCGAGTGCGGGGATGACTCGGTGTCCTTCGGAGGAGGAGAGGCCGAAGGTTGAGAGGTTGGGGAGGGTGATGAGCGCGACGAGGGCGGTGATGAGGAGGAGTTGGAGCGGGGTGCTGGTTTGGAAACGTGTTTTGGGCACGGGGTAGGGTAGAGGGGTAGTTGGTGTTGGGCTGGTTGAAGGTTGGGTGGGGGTTGGATGGGATGGGCCGCGTATGATCGGGGGATGGGTAAGCAGTCGACAGGATTGGGCGGTGCGGGCAACGGGTATCCGGCGGCGGTGCGCGAGTTGATCGAGCGGTTGAGCGGGCTTCCGGGTATCGGGATCCGATCGGCGGAGCGGCTCGCGTTTCATATTCTCAAGTCTGAGAAGGGCGAGGCGGTCGCGATCGCGGAGGCGATCCGCGCGGTGAAGGAATCGGTGCGGCACTGCAGGGTGTGTTTCAATCTGTCGGATGGCGATGTGTGCGGGGTGTGCAGCGATCCCAAGCGGGATCGGTCGTTGGTGTGTGTGGTTGAGCAGCCGAAGGATTTGATTGCGCTGGAGCAGACGGGGATGTACAAGGGGTTGTATCACGTGCTGATGGGGAGGTTGTCGCCGCTGGACGGGGTGGAGGCGGAGGACCTGACGGTGGGGCATTTAGAGGGGCGGCTGCAGCGCTCGCAGGAAGCGGGTGACGGGGACGGGCGCGTGCGGATCGAGGAGGTGGTGCTTGGGTTGAATCCGACGCTGGAGGGGGACGGGACGGCGTTGTATCTCGCCGATGCGCTGAGTAAGTATGGGGTGAAGGTGACACGGCTGGCGCGCGGGGTTCCGACGGGGAGTTCGCTGGAGTTTGCGAACAAGGCGGTGCTGGGCGATGCGCTGCTTGGTCGGCAGTCGATGTGAGACTGTTTGTTGGTGGGGATTGATCGAAAAACGGCTGGTTTGTCGATGGAATAGAATGGACTGTTGTTTGTGGCATGTGGTTTGCATGCACGATGGATGGTGACGGGTTGTTGTATGCGTTTTGATACTTCACAACAGATGAAGCTTGGGCAGCAGATGAAGCTGTCGCCTCGGATGATCCAGTCGATGGAGATTCTGCAGATGCCTTTGGCGGAGCTTCACGAGCGGCTTGAGCAGGAGCTTGAGTCGAATCCGACGATGGAGATTGTGGAGGTCGATGGTGGGGGTGATGGGGGAGCGCTTGATCGGGGTGAGCAGTCGGTCAGTGATGGGGCGCTGGATAGTGAGCCGGAGAGTGCGGACGACTTTGCTCGGCTAGAAGAGTACACGGACGCGAATCCGGAGGCGGCGGAGAATATGTTCTCGGCGTCGAAGGATCGGGTGCGGGGTGAGGACTACTCGGGGCTGCGGAGCGGGGGGGATCCGGACTCGAAGTTTGAGGCGATGGCGCAGGCGCC
>WUAJ01000321.1 GCA_009827215.1 Phycisphaeraceae bacterium | reverse complement strand
CGACGCTCTTCCGATCTCCATGCAGCATCTTCATGAACCACTCCCTAGTGAACAGTATCGGTATGAAGGGCTCAAGGAGTTGACCGAACATGAGTTGCATCGGCGGCGAGAGCGCCTCTTCCTGCTCCTGTCGGGGATCTTCCTTGGGACACTGGCGATGCTCAATATTCTTGGCATCACCAGGTTTATCAAACTCTTTGAGATCGACTTTGATAAAGGCGTCGATGGGAGTACGGTTTTTGCGGTTGCTGTCGGCGTGCTGCCATATCCGATGACCTTCTTGTGCACAGACTTCATTTCGGAGTTGTATGGTCGCCGGAGAGCGAATGCGGTGGTCTGGGTGGGCTTGATCTTGAACCTGTGGGTGGTCTTCATCCTTTGGCTCGGCGGATCGCTTCCTGGATTTGAAGCGATCGGTCCGGAGGGTGATATACTGACGGATGCCGCTGGGAGACTCCCGGTGTTTTACGAGGTTCGCTCGCTCGCGTTTGGTGCTGTGACGGCATCGATGATTGCGTACCTCGTAGCACAGCTAGTCGATGTGCAGGTGTTCCACTTCTGGAAACGGCTGACAAGGGGCAAGCATCTTTGGCTTCGCAACAATGGATCGACCTTGGTGAGTCAGCTCGTGGATACAGCAGCCGTGATCCTCATCACGCATTTCTATGCGAAGGCGCTCCCGATCAATCCGGAACAAGAACTCTGGTTGCAGTTATTCGTGTTCATCGCGACTGGGTATGCATTTAAGTTGCTTGCGGCTTTGCTTGATACGCTGCCTTTTATTATTGGGACGAAATATTTAGTCCGATATCTGCGGCTGCCTCCCCCTACCGATTAATGCGCTTGGGAATGCTCAGTTGAACAGAACCCAATGTGTCGAGGGGTCGATATAGGTTTTGAGGTATACCTATGTCAAACATCTCAAATGACGGAACAGATGGGCAGCGCGTAGTGCTTGTTGATGATGAGCCGCATATCACGCACATGGTCGCTCGTAAGTTGATTCAAAACGGTTATGAAGTTCATACCGCGATGGATGGCCAACAGGGTTTGGAGTTGATCCATTCTGTTGGACCTGATCTTGTGGTCACGGATTTGCAGATGCCGTATATGAGCGGTATTGATATGTCGACGCGTCTTTGGAATAGCGAGAAGACAAAGAACATCCCTGTGATCATGCTTTCCGCTCGTGGATTTGCGATCGAAGAACAAATCAAGGAGCTCGGCAATATCCGTGCATTGCTGAGCAAGCCATTCGGGACCAAGGCGCTTGTCGATCTGATCCGTAAGACGCTTTCGGAAGAGAACGGCGAACTCGGGAGATGCGCATGAGACTCGAACTCATTGATGAGCATACTCCGGAGATCCCGAAGGCACTCAAGAAGCGATGCGCCGAGCTCGGACTGGTCGAGTGGTGTGTCGATATCAACGGACTCCCAGTCTCTGATCCGGCTTGTCGGGGTCCATTGAAACTCTGGCTCCTAAGCAACCCAGTCCGGCAACGCGTCATTGAGTGTGCGGAGATGTGGGCAACGATGGAGTCGCTCGAGATGATCGAAGCGGCTCCTGGGATTCGTCTCTATCCGTTCACCATCGAGCATCATGGGCGTCGCACTGGATTCAGTGTGATGATTGGCTTTACCCAAGAAGTGCTCGAGTCTTCACTGCTCAATGATGGGTTCGCGGGGGATCCGCTGACACTCGCTTCAGCCCAGCACAAAATCACTGAGATGATCCGGCCGTGGGATTCGATGGACGCTGAGATAAAGCAGATGCTCTCGTGGATGTACCGAGATCTCGACAACGCTCGGACATCCGAAGGGATCATCGAGAGCTATGCGGACCAGTTGACAGAGTCATATGAGACCGTCACAGCTCTGCACATGCTTGGGCGTGACATGGGGATGGTGACCGATCCCGCGAACTACATCCGTCAGACTCTGGAGATGATTGCGGCAACGATCGGTTATGACTGGACGGCGTATGTCGTGAACACTGATGAGGGCGAGTCATTGCTTCAATCGAAGCTGCACCAGCAGGGTGATCATCACTTTGATGAGCAGGAACTCCGATCTGAGATCAATCGTCTTCTTGAGATTGAACCGATCGCGGTTTCGGACAAGACGGCGGTGTATCCCGCGGAAGGTTTGTTTGATGCACTCGATCCGCAGGTCATGATCCATCCAGTCCAAGCATACGGACACAAATACGGCTGGCTCGTGCTAGGTGGGAAGCAGGGTGAGGATTCGTATGTCTCCTCGCACGATACCAAGACCATTGACTCGATATCCGGGATCTTCTCGGCGTTCCTTGAGAACACGCGTTTGTATGAAGAACAGCGACGCGCGTTTGTTGGGACT
>WUAJ01000033.1 GCA_009827215.1 Phycisphaeraceae bacterium | reverse complement strand
GCTCGCTCATTGAATACACGGCTCGACACTCTCATCGATCAACTCGCCGTGACCTCTGATCGACTCGCTCGGCTCATCCCTATCGACGCGGATCGCGTTGCGACAGCGCTGGAGACCGGAGAGTCGCTGCTCATCATCGGACCTCCAGAGACCGGGATCGCGGCGATCGATCTAGAAACACTTCTCCCACCAACTCAGCTCCTGGAGCAAGCCGGGATTTCTCCGGCAGGGGTCATCGGACCACGAGCACAAGAACTCATCGCATCCGCACTGGCGCAGCTCGTGATCCAGAATCATCCGATTGTCGTGTTTGTCCACGCGGGAGAGCCGGGACAACTCCTCGGAACTCCTCAGTTGCTCTCCAAAACAATCAATCACCTCAAACAGCGTGGTATCGACACCATCGAGTGGGCGCCGCTGCACGAAAGTGATCGTCCCTCGCTTGTTGAACTTGATCCGCTCGGACAACGACCAGTCGTGTTTGTCATGTTCGCTTCTGATTCCGCCGCAGGCGGAGGCGAGACGGGCATCACCGGCGCCAGGCGCGCCACCTCACTCGCAAACATCGCGCAGCAACTCATTGATCAAGGCGAATCGGTCCTGATCTCCATGAATCCTTCGATCTTTGGATCGTTCGGAGACACCGATCCCATGGTTCGCGTACTTAAGCCTTTCGGTATCGTCCCAGATCCAACCAAAGCACTGCTCTCACAACGCGTCGTGTCATCCAAGCGAACAGCGAATCCAGCAATGGTTGTGGTTCCAACCATCGCGGGAAATCAAGAAACTCATGCCATCGGAGAAGCCGTGCAAGGTCTCTCGACCATGCTCCCTTGGTCGATCCCGATTACTATCGACCCACGCGTCGGCGCTCAAGCATCTCCGATCATCTCAATCCAAGGCAATGAACAGGTATGGGCCGAGCACGATTGGATCACCCTCTGGTCCACGCCTGCACAGTCTCGACAGTATCTTCAGGATCAACCAATCTTCGAAGATTCCAAAGATGTGCGCAGAGACCAATGGACCATCGCGGCGGGCGCTGAACGGCTCATCGATTCCGACGCGCAACGCGTCGTCGTTGTAGGTTCGAACTCTTGGGTGAACGATGCGCTCACCTTCGGACAGAGCCAACTCGTTGATGGACGCATCACCACAGCATTCCCCGGCAACCTAACATTGCTCGAGAGTTCCATCTCGTGGCTCGCCGAACTCGATCAACTGATCGCTCCGGGAATCCAGTCGCGTCCGATCGCAACGATCAAACCGCTCGACGCGTCACAGCTCTCACTCTATCGCTGGGTCCTACTCGGCGCGGTCCCCGGATGTGTCCTTTTGATCGGGATCGGGACGCGTATCGTCTTCGGATAGTCCTGTCTGCAGCTGCGCCAGATCCCGCTTCCCTTTCCAATGACGAGCGACCAGAGCCGTGCATACCAAACCCACAGGAACCACGATCAGCGTTTCCGCGGCTCGATTGATGAGGTCCGCCGCGATCGCGGTGCTCATCGTGTGACCACCCGCTGAAGCCGTGAGTCCGACCCCCCACTCACGGAATCCGATCCCCGATCCAGTCAAAGGCATGAGCGAAGCGAGCTGCGAAACAGCGCTGATGATCGCGATGTCTCCGATTCCCACTTCCATCCCAAGGACTTCAAAAGCGAGCCAATAGCGCCCTAACCAGATGATCACATCGATCTGTCTGAACGCGAGTGCTTTCATCAACAGCCGAGTCTTGCGTCCCGGCATCAGTGGCACACTCGCAAACATCATCACTACCGGAATCAACGGAATCACGATCGACCATTGATTCGGGAGTTCGATCATGACCAGCGCTGCGAGCAGGATCACGCCGTTCGCGACTCCCGCGAGCACACCTGACCAGATCGAGGACTCGAGCGAGTCACGCAGTCGAATTTTATTGATCGCTTTGTGATACCCAATCCTTCCGATCAATCCGGGACGCATTGGGAGGTAGTTGAATAACCATGCGCTCCCAACGAGCACAAACATCTCGCGCACACCAACCTTGCCGTGCCGTGACTGAAGCGCCTGCAAGCACATCGAAACCGACCAGTGGTTCCCGAGTGGTCCAAGAACGATCAGCACGAGCATCCAAACTGGAGCCGACCGAAGCGAATCCCAGACCCCTTCGAGCCCGTTGGTTCCTTGGTACACAAAGTATGCTGCACCTGAGAGCAGAAGCATACTGATCGTGAACATCACGACAGATCGTGTACGCGACTTCCGTTGTATCGAATCGTCCGACTCGCATCCACTCAGATTGCTCTGAGGTTCTATTTCATTGCCTGGATCGGATATCCCCATGCGAGCCCTCAAGACGCGTTCAATCAGAAATCGTCAGATCCCGGATCACTCGAATCAGGGACAAATGTCGTGAACGGCTGATTCACCTCAACATAGGACTGCTCAAACTGTTCGATCCGCTGTTTAACCAACTCCGCGATTCGTCGCACACGCGTATCAGGATGGACCTCGGCGACATCAAAGATTGGCGAATCCGCTTCGCGCACTCGAGTCATCAACACCATGGTTACCAATGTCGAGTCTATCTCGGGATCGATGAGTGAATCGGAAGTCAGTGCTTGCTGAACGCGTTGATCGAATGAGTCCAATGCCGGCGCTGTTGCCCGAACAGGGAGCTTACCAAGCATCCAGATCTTCGTTGTGGTATCCGCATTCTCGTACGCGTTCCAGAGCGCTTCAATAACCTGATCAAAGTCACTCTCACCTAAGTCAGGGCGCAGATCCGGGCGATACATCACTGATGTAATGCCAGCGACCGATCGCCGGAATCGTTCGTGTTCAGTCGATCCGATCCCGTCAACCAATGCAGTCACGCTTGCCTTCGCTTCAGGCAGAACCTTTCGAGTCACCAAGGAAGTCTCGCTCACCAATCCAAATGGCGAGTTCACGAGACCACCTCTTGGGAGCGGCTTGAATCCTTGCAACGCACGCCATCGCTGACGAACGACGGACTGTGGTTGCGAATGGATCAACCAACGCGTCTGCACTGTGTCTGGATCTATCTCAAAGGTCACCGTCTCGAGCGGTTTGAGCCTGAGCCTTCTTCCGAGATCGAGCACTTTCGCACTTCCAGTACCTCGGAATCGACTCTGGATCTCTCTAAATCCAGGCACGATTAAGAAGTTTGAGTCGATTGGGCTCGAGCTCCCAAGCGAGAGAGGAAGAGTTGAACGATTGGTGAGTTCAATCCTGAGTCCGGCATGCTCGCCGTGCTCAAAGCTGTCCTTCGTTGGCACGATGTTGAGCGCCATCGTGTTCTCGGGATTGGTGATCATTTTCTCAAACCACTGCGGAATGTTTGAAGCGAGCTCTTGCATAAGCTCGCCTTCCTCAGTGATCTGACTTTCTCCCGCTGTCAACTCCTCCAAGCGTGTACGCGCATAGGCGCCAGCGGCTTCTAACGCATAATCCAGTGTGAGCTGAGTATAAATCTCGATCGCTTCATCAGTCTGACCTAGCCGTTCGCTGGAAATCGCAATGATGAGATCTCGAGGTCCGGACCTCGCGAGCGTGTCCGTCGCTTGCTTCTTTGCGATTTCATACTCTCCACCAGCGAAACGACTAAACGGTTCAAACGGCTGAAAGAACGGCTCGAGCTCCGGAGCGTTCTCGATAATCCGCTTCATATCCGTCTCGATGACTTCCTGCTCAATACCAACGATAGCACGCATCGTCTGATACCCCACAACTTCTTTGAGGTATTCAGCCAAGATCTGCATGCGGTTCGCACCGCGCTGCTTCATTCTTTCCTGAGCTTCCTCATAGAACGCGTTGAGCCCGTTCCTCAGGTCGATTAATACCGAATCAACTGTCTCTTGATCTCCGAGACTGAATGCCGCGAGCAATCGAATCTGATCGATCCCGCGGTCGTATCGGATTTCTTCTGGGCGCTGCAAGTCATCAATCGGTTCACTCGCCGCGAGTCGAGATTCGATGCGTGCCTTGAGCGTGGCACGCTCATCGGCAAGCGAAGGATTTAACTCCTCGATGATCGCATCGGGACCTTCGTATTGCCAGAGCAATGACAACTGTTGTTCCTGCAACAGTGATGGTACCTGACCGACATCCGTTTTATAAATCCTGATCGCATTGTTCAGGAATCTCCAAGCCGCATCCGTTGCGCCTTCCGCGGCACACATTCTTGCGATCGACAGATGCACATGAGGATCAAGCGGATCAGAGTTCAGCACGCGCATCTGCAGACGCATGCGAGTCGCCGCATCTTCTATCTGATGAGAGTACTGCTGAGCGACCAATGACTGAGCTGCTTTATGCGATGGATCAAGCTTCGCGGACTTACGAAGTGCCACAAGAAACTCGGTGTCGTTGCCACGCTCCCGCTCAAGCAACGCGAGATCCAACATCAATCTTGATCGTACAGCGGGATCGATTGATTGTCCCTCAGGACCGAGGAAGCGTTCGTATGCTTTGACACGAGCTTCTGCGGTCTGTTGGCGATTGATGATTGAGCTGATTAATCGTAACTGAGCAACCGTGTCTCGCGGATCATTACGAACGACCAAGCGTGTTGCTCGTATGACAGACTCTTGATCACCCGCGAGCCAAGCGGCTTCAACCAGGGAACGAGCGAGATCCGTATCGCTCGGATCGAGATCAGTCGCCATCGCGAGCAAGTACATCGCGAGCTCATAATCCTCAGGAGTGACCGGCTCGTTGAGCGATAGATCCAACCCCGCGACAGTCTCAACCGCATCGGATGCGAGTTGTCCGCTGACCTGAGCGTGCGATTGACTTATAGCCAGCGTGGTTGTGACGATGACCAGTATACGACCAAGTTGAATCATGCCAACCCTCCATCCATCAGGCGCCCTGCGACGACCAACACGAAACACAAAGCGCCCATACCGATCAGCACCCAGTGCACTCGCATACTCAACACACGAGGGGTGCGTAAAAATACACGCTCAGCAACAAAGTGCAGGAATACCAACTGTCCGCCGCAGAGCATCCCGATGCCGACCAGAATCTGCTCTAGCTTTCCAAGATTCCCAAGAAATCCAGGAAGCGAGTCATCTATCAAAATCCACAACCCAATCACAGCAAGTGCCGTGGACCAGGCGCTCGCGCCGAGCAAGCGCGCCAAAACGGAGATCGCACCACTCATATCCAAACGATCCGGTACATGATCAATGTGATTGACTGTTTCTGGCGCGAGTTTCGACATACTCGACATTGCTCATTCAGGAAGCTCGTACATTGCGTATCCATCCATAGATACGCCAGTTGAGTGTACCACATCAAGCCGATCGGGGTTCTTCAGAAACCACGCTCTGCTCGAGATTCAATCAGCCCAATGCCATCGCCATCAGGAACTCAGCGTTGGTCTTGTGCTTCCCGAGTCTGGACTTGAGCAGCTCCATCGCTTCGACCACGTTCATGTCCGCGAGGACCTTCCGCAGTCGGTACACCAGCTCCAGTTCCTTCGGATCCATGAGCAGCTCCTCGCGGCGTGTACCCGATGCCGCGACATCGATCGCGGGATAGATCCGCTTCTCAACGAGTCGACGATCCAGATGCAGTTCGGAGTTACCAGTACCCTTGAACTCTTCGAAGATCACCTCGTCCATCTTGGACCCAGTATCCACCAGAGCCGTGCCGATGATGG
Organism: Phycisphaeraceae bacterium; assembly: GCA_009827215.1. Lineage (GTDB taxonomy): Bacteria > Planctomycetota > Phycisphaerae > Phycisphaerales > UBA1924 > UBA1924. Next base: position 10,008 of record WUAJ01000033.1, on the reverse strand, counting down.
TCAGCGAACCACCACGCTCGATCGCACGAGCAGCGCCGAAGAACTTCTTGGGACGCTGGAGCGCATTGGAGTCCAGACCGCCGGTCATGATCTTTCCAGAGTGTGGGATCTCGTTGTTGTACGCGCGAGCCAATCGAGTGATCGAATCGAGGAAGATCACGACGTCCTCGCCGTACTCAACCAGACGCTTCGCTTTCTCGATGACCATCTCCGCGACTGCGACGTGGCGCGACGATTGCTCGTCGAAGGTCGATGCGACCACCTCAACTCCATCAGCAACATTGCGCTTAAAGTCCGTCACTTCTTCCGGACGCTCGTCGACGAGCAGCACGAAGATCTTGGTATCCGGGAAGTTCGCTGAGATTGACTTGGTCATCTTCTGGAGCAGCACCGTCTTACCAGTACGAGGCGGCGCGACGATCAGCGCCCGCTGCCCCTTCCCGATCGGCGCGACCAGATCCACGATCCGCGTCTCGATCGAATCGGGTTCGGTCTCCATCAAGAATCGCTCCTCAGGGTGCATCGGGACCATGTCCTCGAAGTTCACCAGATCATGGATCTGCTGCGGATCACGATCGTTGACCGTCTCCACCTTGAGCAGCGCAAAGTACCGCTCCGACTCCTTCGGAGGACGGATCGCGCCCCGTACCGTCATCCCTCGGCGAAGACCGAAGCGACGGATCTGCGATGGAGACACATAAATATCATCCGGACCAGGCAGGTACGAGAGCTCAGGACTCCGCAGGAATCCGAACCCATCGCTCATGATCTGGAGCGACCCCTCGCCGAACATGATGCCTTGCTTTGCGGCACGGGTCTTGAGGATCTTGAAGATCAGGTCCTGCTTCGGGATCTGATGGAAGTCCTCGAGCCCTTCCTTTTCCGCGACCTCGAAGACCTCGTCGATCTTCATCTTCTGGAGATCATTGAGGGTGATGCCCTCTTCGATCATCTTCCCACCAGATGCAGCAACGATGCGTTCGAGTTCCTCGGCTTCGCGTTCGAGTTCTTCATCTGATGGAAGAACGCCGTAGTTGAATGAGGAACGCTGACGCTTATTCTGACGATTCTGTTGACCGCCGTTGTTGTTTGATCCGCCGGAACCTCGACGCTTTTTGCGTTTCCGGCGACGAGAGCTGCCGTCCCCACCACCATCACCTGATCCGTTGTCGCCCCCCTTAGACTGGGATCCCGAATCACCAGAACCGGACGAACTTGATTCTGAGTTGGATTGAGACTGTGTCGCCGTCTCAGTCTTGGTTTCAGACTTCGCCTCGACCTTGTTCTCGGCTGTGGTGTCCGAATCAGCTTTGGGCTCGTTCTTGCTCGCCGCAGCTTTCTTCGTCGTCTTCTTGGTGGTCTTCTTTTTCGCGGCCTTCTTCTTGGACGCAGTAGACCCCTTGGCGCTCTTGTCGGCTACTTCGGTCGCTTTACTCATCGGATTCCCCGTGTGTGTTCTCGATGGACCCCATGAGCGGTCGCTCATCAGCAAGGGTCCGCATGCCGAGCGCTCTTCAGCACCGGCTCAGAAAGAACATGACTCATATCGGTGTAAGGAAAGAAGATACGGCGAACAACAACGCTTCGAAGCAGCCGTATTTGGATATCAACAGGATTCAGCTCGCACCCAGGTTCCGCTCGATCTCTTCAAGAATCCGGGATACCTGAGCCGGCAGCTCATTCTTCGTGCCGCCGTTGGCTACTACATAATCGGCCCTATCTCTCTTTTGTTCAAGTCCCATCTGGGCTTTTTCTCGACGATCCAGCTCAGATTCGTCCCATCCACGCCCCTCAGACACCCTCTGAACACGCATCCGCTTGGGAGTCTGCACAAAGACCACGGCATCACACTCGCTATCCACCCCCGCTTCATACAGCAGCGGAGCATCGACGATCACGGCGCGGATCCCCCCATCCGAGCGAGCTTTTTCGATCAGCTCGTGCCGATCCTTGTGGATCAGCGGATGCACCAGCCCCTCGAGCTTGGTCCTCGCGTCACGATCCCTGAACACGATCTGAGCGACTTTCTTGCGATCCACCCCCCCCGACTCGTCCAGGATCTCATCCCCCCACCACGAGACCAGCTCCTTGACCACCGTCGGCTGCTTGAGTGCCGCTGCACCGCTCTTGTCTGAATCCGAGACCACACACCCCAAATCCTCGAACGCTTTCGCAACTGTGGACTTCCCTGAACCGATCCCTCCGACCAATCCGATCACAGGCATCGCTGAGGATTTTCTACCCCCACGCATCCGACCCCCAACGCCTTCCACAGCGTCCTGGATCATTGCGCGGATCCGCTCAGGGTCCTCCACACCTCTCCAGACGATCTCCACATTCCCTGTCCCGGCACTGCTCACCCCCACGGCTCCGATCCCGAAGATCCGCTCCACAAGTGTCCGCACGACAACAAGATGCTGGACCTTCTCAAGCTTCATCTCCGATCGGACCGTGGACAGGATTCCGAATCGACTGACAATCCGTTGATCCGTCAAGCGATGCACACGCACCGCTCGATCAATCGCCGCGAAAACGAGCCGAATCAGAACCAGCAGCATCACCCCCCATCCCAAGAACACCAAGCCGTATCCCGGCTGCTGACCATCGAGCCAGATCATCAACCCCCAGATCAGCACCCCGAACACGATCCAGCGCCAGGACTGGGTGACGATGAACACCGGATGCGGACGATCGTCGTAGATCACCCGCTCCTCGTTGGTCCCAGACTCAGCGTGCTGCATCATCATCGCTCAATTGTACCGCATCCGAACGCTGTGCATACGCTTGGGGATGCTCACGATCGACTATGCCAACATGCTCTCCTCCCGCGTCGGCGCCCACGGGCTCGACGAGGCCCGAATCGCGCCCGGCTCCGCGGCCAGCGATGGAATCAAATCCATCACCGCCGACCTCGCCAAAACGCGAGGCACCAACTGGGAACGCTGGTTCAACCTCTGGAACGAACCGATGCGATCCGAGCATGTGAGCGCGATCAAACCACTCGCCAAAGACGCACAGAAATACGACAACCTCGTCGTGCTGGGGATTGGTGGGTCCGCACTGGGAAACATCGCGCTCCAGTCCGCGCTCAATCCGGCGACCTACAACCTGCAGTCCGCGAAAGAGCGCAAAGGACCACGCGTGTTCGTCGTGGACAATGTGGATCCGGTCTACCTCGACTCGATCCTGAGCATCTGCGATCCAAAGAAGACCCTCTTCAATGTCGTCTCCAAGTCCGGCGAGACCGCCGAGACCGCGGCTCAGTTCATGATCATCCGTCAGCGCCTGCAAGACGCGCTGGGGAAGAAATGGGCGAGCCATGTCGTCGCGATCACTGATCCCGAGAAAGGCACGATGCGGACTATTTGTGATGAGGCAGGGATCACCACGCTCCCAGTCCCAGAAGGTGTCGGCGGACGCTTCTCATCGCTCTCGCCGGTCGGATTGTTCTCCGCCGCCGCTGCAGGGATCGACATCGATGCTCTCCTCGACGGCGCCAAAGCGATGGACGAGCGCTGCTCGAATCCTGATCTGCATTCAAATCCGGCTGCAATGTTGGCGTTGCTATTGGTCGAGATGGGCACACGCAAGGGCAAACCGAACCATGTGATGATGCCGTACTGCAACGCGCTGTACCTCATGGCGGACTGGTACCGCCAGCTCTGGGCCGAGTCGCTCGGGAAGAAATTCGACACCAACAACGAGGTCGTCTTCGCGGGTTTCACGCCGATCAAGGCACTGGGCGCAACGGATCAGCACTCACAGGTGCAGTTGTATAGAGAAGGTCCAAACGACAAGGTCTTCATGTTCCTCGAGGTCGAGGAGTTCGATACCGACATCACCATCCCGACTGGGATGGGTGTCGAAGCGATCAGCTACCTTGAAGGCAAGAACATGTCCACGCTGCTCAACGCCGAGAAGCGAGCGACGGAGTACGCGCTGATCGATTCGATCCGTCCGAACCTGACCATCAAGTTCCCGAAGGTCGATGCGCACCACATCGGCGAGTTCATCGCGCTCTGGCAGATCGCGACGGCCTACTCCGGACGGATGCTCAATATCGATGCGTACGACCAACCCGCCGTGGAAACCGGGAAGAAAGCGACCTTCGGACTGATGGGACGCGAGGGGTACGGGGAGTGGTTGACGAAGGTCAACGAGGCGCTGAGAGACTCGCCTCACACAGTATGAATCGTTACAGTAAATATATTGAGTTATCGTAACCAACAACAAAAGGCCCAACTGATTCTCGAACGAGGAAGGCGTTTAGGGCTAAACACATCTTGCAGAGTTTTATCGCTCGCAAACAAAGTACTCGACATCGATAGCAATCGTGACCCAGGCGAACCTGGATACCACGAACTTATAGAAGCCCTGTATGAACTTCCGGCATGGGCCTATATATTCGACCACATTGAAGACACAGAATTTCAAGGCGAATGCTCTGAAATGCTTTCTATTGCTACTAAAGACAGCTTACTGCTTCGGAACAGTAATGAAAGCAAGGGGAGAAATGCACAGCTTGAGTTACTTACATATGCAACCCTAAAGGATGCAAACCTATCCCCTTTAAGAAACAGTTCTGGACCAGATTTCACTTGTGATATCTCAGGACAAAAATTCGCCGTAGAAGTCAAGCGAGTCACTTCAGAAAACCGTGACAAAATAAATGACGCTATCAGTACAGCTCGTACGCAAATTAAAAATGCAAAACTTCCAGGTGCGATTGTGCTTGATTTTTCAGCTAGTACAAATCCACACAATGATCCGCACAATCAGTTCCTGCATCCAGATGAGTACAACAAAATAACAGACAAACTTGCGCAGGACGCTATGCAAAACTTTATTCTACCTAAATCAAATCAACTGGTGAATGAATCCGTTTTCAATGTGATACTTCGTTGCTATCACCAGATTCCATCAGGAAAAAATGATCGTGAATTTTTCCCATGGACAGTGCTTGTCAGATGGCATACTCATATCACCGTTCCTAATGGTGGGTATGCGTTCAAAATCAGTAAACGATTTGAAAAAGCATTCCTAAGCAAGTTGCCCGGATAGTTTCCGTAGATGCTTAAAGCACAGAAGAAGTGTCAACAATCCACGCCCCACCTAGCACCCAGCTCGGATCATCCGCGTCATACATCGCGAGCGCCTGTCCCGGCGTGACCGCACGCTGGGGTTCAACGAACTCCACCTCGACGCCGCCGCTTCTTCCTGACGCGCCGCCCGCGTCCATCTCGACGAAGCGCACCTTCGCCGGGACGGGGTCCATGTTGTAGCGATGCTGGACGAGCATCCGCTTCCAGTCGCGGATCTCTTGCTCACCGATCAGCAGGTTCAGCTCGTTTGCGATGCATCGCGATGAACGCAGCGCCTCGTCCGTCCCCACTGTGATCGTGTTTGCCTCGGGATTCTTATCCACGACATAGATCGGATATCCAAGAGCGACCCCCACGCCTCTCCGCTGACCGATCGTGAACTTGTGCTGACCATCATGCTCGCCGACGACCGCGCCAGATTCATCGAGGATCTCCCCCTTGACGCGAAGCTCCGGACGACGGCGCTCGACCAGTCCCGCGTAGTCATTATCCGGCACAAAGCAAATCTCCTGTGAGTCCGGCTTATCGAACACCGGAAGATCATGCTTTTCCGCGATCGCACGGACCTCCGCTTTCGTCGCGTACTCGCCGATCGGGAGCATCATCTCGCTGAGTCGCAGCTTGCTCGCGCCGAAGAGCACATAGCTCTGATCCTTCGCGTCATCGAGACCCCTTAACAATCTCGGCTCATCCCCTGATCGATCAATCCGCGCGTAGTGTCCCGACGCCACATACTGCGCCCCGATCTGCTCCGCGTACTCGTGGAGCTTCCCAAACTTGAGCCAGTCATTACATCGCACGCAGGGGTTCGGGGTTCGACCATTCGCGTACTCATCCACGAAGTAGTCGATGATCTTCCCGAAGTCCTTCTTGAAGTTGCAGACATATAAAGGAATGCCCAAAGCCGCCGCGACCATGCGAGCGTCGTGCGCGTCTCCCACGCTGCAGCACCCCTGATGACCGATCTTCACCTTCGTCGGATCGCACGACACCCCAGCGCTGTCATACGGCATCAACTCGTCGATCGTCTCCCCCGGAGATCCAAGACGCATGAAGCAACCGACGACCTCGTACCCCTGCTCAACCAGAATCGCCGCGGCTGCGGACGAATCCACCCCGCCGGACATCGCGACGAGGACCTTGCTGCCTGGATTTGGGTGATTCTCAGCCATGAATCATTCTATCTCTATGAACCACAAGCGGTTAAACGCCATTTGACAAGATTATCCCCGCTTTGGGGGGGTGTAGTACGGATCGTCGTCCGTGTCGTCGTCATCTCGCTTGGGATCATCGATCTGGATGCGGATCTGATCGAGCATCTGGTACAGCCGATTCCGTTCTTCTGGATCAAGCTGCTGAGCGACCGCGAGCATCCCCTCGATCGTCAGCTGTTTCTTGATGTTGCTCCCATCAGGAAGTCTGCGGAGCGCTGATCCCGGCTTATCCGACAGGAACTCGGGATTCTGGTCGATCATGTCCGCCATCTTCCGCAGCATCTGACTCGCGGTCTGTGCGCCAACGCCGTGTCCGACGCGGACACGCCCCGGCGCGACGCTCGGCTCTGAGTCCGGGCGATTGACAATCGTCCCTGTGATCACATGACCATCCTCATCGACTCCTGGATCGTCCTCGCGATCGATCGCCGATGCGTTGAGTCCAGAGAAGTACGCCGCGAGGTTGGAGGGGTCATGGGTGAGTGGATTCTGTACATCTTCAGTCATGGTCAATGGTAGGCAACCCCTCCACATCCCCCCCAAAGCCCATTCATTCCCGATCTGGCACACCATTCGCGTATGTCCAATGACGGAAGGAGTCCGAACATGTGGCGATGGATTGTCACCCTCATTAGTTGCGCAACGTTCTGCGCCACTCCTGCGCTTGCAGGCAAAACACTGCGCGATGTCACCCGAGTCAAGGGACAGGGGGCATCCCTCATCCAAGGGCTCGGCTTGGTAGTCGGTCTCAACGGGACCGGAGACTCGGGAACCGAGCTCGCGATGGCGCGTCCGCTCGCCGCGGCGCTGACCAATATGGGAAATCCGGTCTCGATCGACGAACTTGCCAACACCAACTCCGCCGCACTCGTGCTTGTCACCTGCTCGATCCCTCGCGAGGGCGCGAAGGTTGACGACGAGTATGAGGTCACGATCTCCGTCATTAACTCCGCGCAGTCCCTCGAAGGCGGGATCCTGCTGATGACCCCGCTCACGCCGCGCCCCAACTCGCCCGTCTACGGCTTTGCCAACGGACGACTCACCCTCCCCGACGAGGACAACCCCACCGTCGCGATCGTCAACAAGGGTGCACAGATCGTCCGCGACATCAACACGATGCCCAACATCGGCGCTTCGTTCGATCTCATCATCGATTCGCCCTTCGCCGGATGGGGTCCCGCCGCGTCCATGGCGTCTGAAATCGACCAGAACTACAGACTTTCCTCCGATCGACTCGGAGAACCACTCGCACGCGTCATTGATCCACGCACGATCCGCGTCACTGTCCCAACCAACGAACGCTCCAATCCTGGATCGTTCTTCGGACACGTCATGGAGACCAGTATCTCCGGCGCGCTCCGCAAGCTCCCGGCACAGGTCATCTGCGACACACGAGCCGGCATCATCGTAATGACGGGCGATGTCGAGGTCTCTCCCACTGTGATCACGCACAAAGACCTGGTCATCACCACGCTCGTCGATCCGCTCGCACAACCACTGCAGAGCGAATCGGAGTTCGCCGCGCTGCAGACTGACGACACAACGGACTCCACAAGCGCCAAGCTCCAAGATTTGATCAGCGCATTCGACCAGCTCGATGTACCACCACGCGAGCAGATCCAGATCCTCGAACTCATACACAAAGCGGGCAAACTCAACGCGCGACTCATCATCGACGGCGTCGGATAAATAGACGGATACAGAAACACCCCAAGAGGTCCATCATGAGCTCAATCAATACATCTAACTCCATCAGTGTCTAAGCCGCGATCCTCGCCGGGAAGCGTGCAACCGATCCAAACGCGAGCCCGCTCCGATCGGCGCATGAAAACGCGATCCGTTCCAAGAGCGGTGATGAACAGAACGAAGGCAAAGTCGCGACGAATCCTGAGGACCTCCTGCGCCGAGCAGGATCGAGCGATTCAGCGATCCTCAACGACCAAGGGACTACACCAACCCCTCGCGAAGCGAGAGCACTGGACGCCGCTCAGAAACTCGTCTCCACCACACTCATCAAACCGATCCTCGCACAAGCTCGTGAAACACGCGACGCACCGGCGCCATGGGGACAGACACAAGGCGAGAAACAGTTCGGTGCCTTGCTTGATAACCGGATCGCGGACGACATCGCACGCGCCTCGAACTTCCCGATCGCGCAGCGGATTGCTGAGCAAATCCTCAAGAACTCACCGATTGATAGCCCGTCAAACATCCAGCACACCCCTGTGGACCTCTTCGGATGATCAGCACACCTCAACAATCTACCGCGAACCAAACTGATCTGGATCGACTTGAAGCGTTGCTCGTTGATCTTGAGCAGGAGCACCACAAGCTCCTCGAACTCGCGGGACTCCAGCGTGAAGCAATCAGCCGCGCCGATGCCAAGGGGATAAGTGAGATCGTCGAATCCACCGCCGCGACGCTCGGACGCATCGCGAGCATCGAGCAGGAACGACGCAAAGCAATCAAACAAAGCGACGGCACCATCCCCACTGTGGATCAGATCATCCAAGACGCTGACGAGCATCACGCTCGCACGCTCACCAACCGCTCTCGATCGCTCCGCAAGCTCATGGCACAGCTCAAGGAAGAACACGAAGCCGTGCGCGTCGCGTCACTCGCGCTCACCAATCACATGAACGGCTTGATGGAGCAGGTCAGCGCCAAACTCTCGCACTCAGGAACCTACGGGCGGCGCGGTGCCGTCGATCCAGGAAGAAACCAGGTCGTGTCCAGCTTGGACACGATGCGTTAACCACTTGCAGAAGGAAAGGAGCAAGCCATGAGTCTGACATCTTCACTCCACATCGCTCAGTCCGCGCTCGCGACTTCGCAGATCGGTCTGCAAGTGACATCGCAGAACCTCGCGAACGCCGCGACCCCTGGATACACAAGACAGGTTGCCCTGCTGCAAGCCGTGCGTGGAAGTGTCACCGATCCATTCATCATCGGCTCAGGTGTTGCGATCCAGGAAGTGCGCCGCCAGATCGATACCGCTCTCCAATCACGCTTGTGGAACGCAAACTCAGAAGAATACAACAACGCACAGCAACTCAATGTCTTCAACCAACTCGAAGCGATACTCAACGAAGGCACAGAGTACGATCTCTCATCAGAACTCTCCTCGTTCTTCAATGTCTGGTCCGAAGCGACCACGCTGCTTGATTCATCTTCAACAGTGATCAACCAAGGCAAATCGATCGCAAGCTTCATCAAAAACATGCGCGAGGACCTGCTCGATCAGCGCCAACAGATCGAGAATCAGATCGACTCGCAAGCTACGCAAGCCGACGCGCTCTTCTCGGAAATCGCACAGATCAACGCAACCATTTCCAACAGCGAAATCGGGGAGACAGAAGCGAGCGCACTGCGTGATCGCCGTGATCAGATCGTCACTCAGCTCTCTCAGCTCGTTGAAATCACCACCGTCGAAACCAACCAAGGTGGGTACGATGTCTTCATCGGATCCACCCCGATCGTGCAAGGCAATCGCTCACGCGGGATCACGATCGACCGCCAATCCCAAGGCGGCACGGTCAATGTCACACTCAACACCGCCGACAACAATGACACACTGACTGTGACCTCTGGATCCATAGGCGGACTGCTCAACTCACGCGACGGCGCGATCGACGAAACCATCGAGAAGCTCGATCAGATCGCATCCAACCTGATCTTCGAAGTCAACAAGA
>WUAJ01000320.1 GCA_009827215.1 Phycisphaeraceae bacterium | reverse complement strand
TTCAAATCGTCCAGATGGTCGATATATTGTCCCATGATGACCCGCGATTCTTCCCCAATCTCCGGCACTTCCAGCGATCACGCTCGAGAACACCAGTCCTCGACGCCGGGATTCTCGATCGGTGGATCATCGCCGTACATGATCGGGATCGGAGGGTGCGGCATGTCCGCGCTCGCTCGCATGCTCAGCGGCGCCGGAATGCATGTCCAAGGATGCGATTCCACCCCTTCGCCCGTCACAGAAGCACTCAAAGACATCAAGATTAATGTGAGTTTCAGCGAATCCGCAGATGCACTCCCCGATGACATCGATGTCGTTCTCGCATCCGCCGCTGTTCGACCCGAACATCCCATGGTCATCGAAGCGACCAACCGAGGTTTATCTGTCCTCTCCTATCCCGAAGCACTCGGCGCGTGCATGACGGGACGCACCGGGGTTGCGATCGCCGGAACCCACGGCAAATCCACGACCACCGCGATGCTTGGATGCGCCTTGACAGACGCGAACCTCGATCCATCGGTCATCGTCGGCGCGACCTGCCAGCAGCTCGAACAAGGTGCACTCAATCCGCCCACCAACCGAATAGGATGCCGAGTCGGGAGCGGAGTAATCCCAGCAGACACAGCAAGAGATGAGTGGGGTGGGAAGCCTGGGATCCTCCTTGCCGAAGCGTGCGAGTTCAACCGCTCCTTTCACAATCTCCGACCAACCGTCGCGTCGATCAGCTCCATCGAAGCGGACCACCTGGATATCTACGGCTCGCTCGACGCGGTCGTCGAATCCTTCGCACAGTTCGCGCAGCTCATCCCCAATGCTGAGCAAGGAGGGAAGCTGATCATCGGACACGATGGGGCGTTCCGAAGGGAAGTCACCGCCGGACTCAAGTGCGACATTGAAACCATCGGATTCAATCCCGGCGCCGATTGGGTCGTCGGATACCAGGACGGCATCACCACTGTCCAATCCCCAGATGGACAAACCCATTCCTGGAATCTCTCGCTGCCGGGAGAGCACAACGCGATGAACTCCGCCGTTGCGTTTGCGCTGGGACGATCCGTCGGAGGGGATCCCGACCTGCTCGCGAAGTCATTCGATGCGTTCAGCGGACTCGATCGCAGACTCCAACTGCTTGGTAGTCGCAATGGTGTCAAAGTCATCGACGACTACGGACATCACCCAACCGAGATCGACGCGACCCTCCGTGCACTCCGCATGGATCAAGACCCCTCCAAGCACGGCGGACGGCTCATCTGCGTCTTTCAACCGCACCAACATTCACGAACACGCTTCCTTCTCGACGAGTTCGCGACGAGCTTTGAGCACGCGGATGTGGTCATCGTGCCGCACATCTACTTTGTGCGCGACTCGGAAGCGGAGCGTCATAAGGTCAACTCATCGGATTTGGTCGATCGTCTCCGCGCCCGAGATGTCAAAGCGATGCACTTGTATCCATTCGAAGCAATCATCGAGCAGCTCGAGAATATGTGCAGGCCGGGAGACCTCCTCGTCGTCATGGGCGCCGGACCGGTCTGGCAAGTCGGACAAGGATTCCTCGATGCAGGACTAAACCGATGACGACGCGCACAGACAGCTTGCAGATAGAGCATCATGCGCCGATCTCGACCTGGTTCCGCATCGGAGGGCGCGCCGATCGCCTCGCGCGTCCAGATTCTATTGAACAGTTGATGCAATGCCTCGAACTTGATGATGAGTGCAAAATCCTCGGCGAGGGCGCCAACCTGCTCGTCGACGACAGCGGGATGGACCACCTCGTCGTGTCGATGCAGTCCGAAGGATTCAAAACCGTTGAGATCGATCAAACTGCGGGGATCGTCCGTGCTGGTGCCGGGGTCGCACTCCCGAGACTCATCACACAGACGGTCAACGCGGGATTGTCAGGACTCCAGGGACTCGCCGGATTCCCAGCAACCATCGGCGGTGCGGTCATCATGAACGCCGGAGGAAAGTTCGGAACTATCTCAGACCATCTCGTCGCCGTCCACGCGATGGACCGAGCGGGTCGCATGCACGAGCTGAGCAAGTCCGACATCGACTTCAGTTATCGCCATTCAGGATTGAACCATCTGCTCGTGTGCTCTGCAGTGTTTCGCTTGGAAAGCGCAGACACCATCACGCTCAAGCAAGAGCTCGCTGAGTGCATGAAGTACAAGACGGATTCACAACCCATGAGCGCCAAGTCCGCGGGATGTGCGTTCAAAAACCCGACACTCACAGCCGACATCAAATCCATCGGGAACGCCGGAGATCGCGTGAGTGCCGGGATGCTCATCGACCGCGCTGGATGCAAAGGGATGCAGCACAACGGCGCTTCAGTCTCCGATCTCCACGCGAACTTCATCATC
>WUAJ01000319.1 GCA_009827215.1 Phycisphaeraceae bacterium | reverse complement strand
ACACGAGGCATAGCTCGATCTCCATGTTTGTCTGACGGGGCCGGATCTAACCGATCTTGTCAATCCCGGCAAACGGGGTGGATAAACCCGAGTCGATGACGTCATCGACTCAGTAGATATTTACTCTTTGTTTGCTGCGGCTTTCTCAGCACGCATCGCACGACGCTGCTCCGGAGACGGGCTCCGACGAAGCGAGGTGCGAGGTTGGTTGCGACCGCGAAGACGACGGAAGAGCAGCTTCTCAAAGCGCTTCGCTTCCGATGAGGACACGCGACGGTCGGCACGAAGCTGACGCAGACGCTTGCCGCTTTTGTGCGATGACAAGTGCTTGTGGTAAGCAGTGCGGTGACGCACCTTGCCGGTTTTGGAAACCCGGACTCGCTTGGCCAGACCTTTGTGAATCTTGTTCTTCGGCATATCGCACACTCCGCGCGGTTGGTATCTCGTTCAAAACACCCCACTCAAAGAGCAGGGCAGGAGGTGAGGATAGCCCCCCTACCCCGTCTAGACCAGTCAAGAGGGCTCATTCCTATCAAGTTCTCAGTATTCGTTAGGTGCCTCAGGGACCCACAAACGCATCGGTCGGCCCATCAGGGAGCTCATTCCCTTTCATAATGCCCATCCGATCCCGAGCTCGGTAGATGAACTCCTCAACAGGACGCGGGAACCAGAGATTATCCCCCTGATCCAGCACCGGATCCCGATGCCAGGTCGAGCTCCCGTCAAGCCCCAGCACATGCTGACCAGCGTGGTTGTGGTTGGGAGTGTTCTCCTCCGGACGCACGGGCTGCTTGCTCACGATCCGCCGGACCACCGGGCTCCGATCCGAGAGCAGCACCACACGCACGGGCTGGTCCACAGCGTGTGCCTTGAGCCCGCCGGGAGTCATGATCCGGTAGCTGTAGGAAATCTCGTCAAGCGATCGCCAATCCTGCTGAGTATGCGCATCGCCCTCGACGAGCGCATCCGGATTGGTCGGACACGCCAAATCATCGAGCGTCGCGTAGTTGGTCCGGATGAGCATGTACAGATTCGACGAGTTCGAGCGTTCTGGGGTAGTCCCGACATCCATCCAGGTCGCGTTGCTCCCTGAACCAAACCCAGCCGTCGCCATCGGGAGCAGATCCCGATTCGATCCCGCATACGCGCCGAACGCGCTGCCCGCTGTCGCCATATTGCTGTTGCAGATCGTCTGCATTGATCGCGAGCGGATACCGCTCAGGACTGGGATCGTCACCGACGCGACCAGCAGCAAGGTCGCAGCGAGTGAAACAAGATCCGCCAATCGGAATCGACCACCCGGCGAGATTGGCATATCCATGAGGTACCGCTTCTCGGAGTGATCAATCTCGTCCTGAATCAACCCAAGTGTTTTGTTCACGAGTGTTTGACGCGTGTTCTCGGAGTATGTCGAGCCGCTGGTGACCAGTTCAGACAACAGCTGATGAGCGGAATCTCGCTCCGTCAACGCTTCTTGCCCTTCAATCCAGTCATCAACAGACGACGCCGACGCAGCGGTCAGCATCGGATCTGAACTCCCAGTCTGAGCCCTCAGTTCAGTAACATCAACAAGTGACTCGCGATTCCCAAGATCAGATACCGGCGTATCCATCAGCCCCAAAAGCCGAGTGAGCTGGTTCAGACGCTCAGGTTCAGATCCCGAGTCATAGTCCTCAAAGAATGCATCAACCGCAGCTTGATCCGCCTCGCTGAGTTGAAACTCGATCTCTGGACCCGACTGATTTGGTTCCTTTGACTCATCCATCCACGAAACTCCGAAACAGCCCGAAGAAAGTCAGACTACTCATCACCGGCAGCAGATCGAGACACCCGCTGCCAACTCCTCGCAAAGGCCGCGACCGCGGCATGCATCCGAGACTTCACCGTCCCGAGCGGGATCCCAAGATCCTCCGCGATGCGTGCGTAACTCATCCGCTGGAAATACCCAAGCACCAATACCTCACGGAGCGGCGCCCCAAGATCATCAAGCGCGAGCTGCACGAGCCGATCCTGTTCATCCACATCCATCCTTTCGTCAGGTGCCGGGACATCAATCTCCAGCAAATCAACCATCGAAGTCCCACGCTCCGAACCCCTCAGCGGCGCTGAGAGTTCGACCGTGCGTCTCCGCTTCCTCTTACGCAACAAGTCCCGCCCCTTGTTCGCGGCAATTGTAAAAAGCCATGGACGAAATCGTCTGCTCGCATCGAAGGTATCCGCCGATAAGTGGATCTGGAGGAACGTCTCTTGGAACAAATCTTCCGCCGCGTACCGATCCCCAACCAGACGAGTCAAAAACCGCAGCAGATCATCATGGAACCGCTCGATCAGCT
>WUAJ01000318.1 GCA_009827215.1 Phycisphaeraceae bacterium | reverse complement strand
GATCCGCTCAGGACTCCCAAGCGAAAGATTCCCGGCCTCATCCCTCGATCCCCAGTACACCCACATCCGCCGATCATCCGGATCTTGCGTGTTGTAGCTCGCAAGCAGAACCACCAGATCATCCACCCCATCCCCATTGAGATCACCCACACGCTCCATCGTGCCGCAGGAATCGTCCCAGTAGATCGGATCCATCCCAATATCCGCCGGCCAGATCGGTTCAGCTACTGCGCGGATCGGGAAGCTCTGCGCCATCACCGACCCACAAAGACCCGCAACAGACACCACAACCGCCGCCGATATCGTCCCGAGGTTCATAATTTCGCTCCATATCCCCGCCCCGAGTCCCTATGTATGTCCCGCACATGCTGTGCATGTCCCTTTGCCCCGCCCAAGGTACCTCCCAACCCAGTACACACGAACAGAGTACAAAAGTCAAGAAAAACACCAGAGTTCCATTCTTCGCGCGCCCCGATCCAGTTCCATGCCCTTTCTGAGCCGTGAATCCCACAGACCCCCAATTCCCCTCTACCATACCGCCCACGAGATCGAACCAAACTCGATCTCGTGCGGATACTTAATCCCGCGATCGTTGCGGGAATGGGACCCAATCACACTCATCATCGACGGGCATCATCGCCCAACGGGAGAGTCATCTATGGCAGCTCGCACCGGAGCCAGCGTCGGCGTCGCCGTCACCATCACAGTCCTTGGCGCATTCGCCCTCGGATTCTTCGTCACCACCATGGTCTTCTACGGCCAAGCACAACGCGCCAAAGGTGACCTCGCATCAGCAAACGACAACTACAAGCAGTTCGTTTCCAACGAACAACGCGAGCACGCAGTCATCCGCGCCATCCTCGAAGAAGCACGCGCCGACGGCAACAAAACCGTCGTCGAGTACCTCGCCGGGAATCGCTCCGAACTCCTCGCCTCCATCACCGGAGACGCCTCCACAGGGATGGAACAGTACCGCGATCGACTCAACCAACTCCCAGACATCGCCGAAGGCTCCCTCCTCGACCTCGTCAACAAGAAGAACAACGAGATCGACTCGCTCACCGAGCGTCTGACCGAAGCGGACGAGCAGCGCCGCGAAGCACAAGCAAACGCAGAGCGCGAAGCAAACCGCGTCGCGCTCATCGAGCAGGACTTCAACACCTCCGCTGACGCAATGCGCGGAAACATCAACGATTACTCCGCTCGCGTCGAGTATGTCGAAGGCACCCTCGACACCGTCGAAGGTCGTCTCAACCAGCGCATCGAGCAGGTTCTCGCCGACTCCGCCGCGGAAGTCGACCAGATGCAAGCACGACTCGATGATGTCACGCGTGACAACAACCTCCTCCGCGATCAGGTCGCACGCCTGCGTGGACAGGGCAAGAACGACCGTCTCCAGCCCCTCAACGAAGCAGAACTCGTTGACGGCCGTATTGATCAGGTCATCTCCGCAGACGACGAGGTCCTCCTCTCCATCGGACGCAAGCAGAAAGCCGTCCTCGGCATGACCTTCGCCGTCTACGACAACGCGACCGACATCCGCATCGATGCAAACACCAACGAATACCAAGCAGGGAAAGCAGTCATCGAGATCGTCGAAGTCGAAGACGACTTCTCGCGTGCACGCATCATCGCATCCTCGCAAGGCAACCCAATCATCCGAGGCAATGTCATCGCCAACGCCGTGTACGACCCCAAGAAGACCTACAAGTTCGTTATCGACGGCCTCTTCGATATCAACGGCGACGGCGTCGCAACGGCATACGAAACCGAAGAACTCGAAGCACTGATCGAACAGTGGGGCGGCAAGCTCGTCGACGATGTCGTCGGAGACATCGACTTCGTCGTCCTCGGAGAGCAACCAATCCTCCCGCCACCTCCAGGACCAGGCGCCCCAATCGCAACGATGCAGGAATATGTCCGTCTCCAGCGTGAGATCCAGCGCTACGACGAACTCCTCATCCGTGCCGAGGATGCGTCCATCCCGCTCCTCAACGCCAACCGCCTCCAAACACTCATCGGCGACTTCCCAAACTGATCCCCCAAAGCGTTCACGCTCCCAGCGCTAACGAATAGAGGATCACATGGCACGCGACCCGAGAGGCACACTCACCCCCGTGCAGCAGTACTGCACGCAGCCGCTCACCTACGCGCTCGTGCGCACCGCCCTCACGCCCGTCCACCTGTTCTCGCTGCCCACCGTCATGGGAGCCGCGACCAAACTCGGACGAAAGTTCGGCGCATCCAAACCCAACGCCAAACGGGTCAACCTCGCGATCAAACGCCTCGAGGTCGCGTTCCCCGAGATGGACCACGACCAGCGCCGCGAGCTCGTCCTGCGCGCCTACGAGCACCTCGCGATGCTCGCCGTCGAGCTCGCCGTCACCCCGCGCCTC
>WUAJ01000317.1 GCA_009827215.1 Phycisphaeraceae bacterium | reverse complement strand
GGTGTTCCAAACAACATCCCAGCACGCGTCGCAGGACCAGGCGGTCTCTCCGTCAACGGCAACGCGTTCGCAGCAACCACCGAGATGTTCGTCGCTGACACTGGTTCATTCACCAACACCCCAAACCACCTGGACATGTCCAACGGCTGGGGCGATGACCACCGTGGCTCCTTCGGAACCACCACCCACGACTTCCTCGGGAACGGCGCCGACTACACCCTCGCGCTCCTCTCCAAGGACGCACCAGGTGAAACCCGCATCCTCAATGTCACCAGCGTGGACTCCGCAGGCGCCATCGTCGGCGTCAAGGGCTTCGAGATCCCAGTCGCGACCCCAATTACCGACAACGAAACCGGATTCGCGATCACCTACACCGGTCAAGGTCAGCCGAACAACTACACCGGCGCGACCCTCTTCCGTGGTGGTGTTGGTCATGTCGCAATCGGTCGTGACCAAGCAGGCCGTGGACTCATGGCCGCAATGGTCAACGAGAACGGCTTCTCCGACGACTTCTCCAACCAGATCGTCGTCTGCCGTTACAACGCCTCGACCGGAATGGAAGAGTGGACCCTCGCCGCATATGTCGACCAGTTCAACCTCTTCACAGAGAACGCTGGCAAGCCAATCTGCGACGAGAACGGCGACCCAATCGGTCAGATCGTCAACCTTGACGCCGTCACCGGCGGTTTCCCCCTCGGCCCAGGCATGTCCGCTCCTGCAATCGACTCCGCAGGTAACATTTGGTTCATGTCCGCAGTCGAGCTCTTCGACCGCATCGACACCGATGGCGACATGATCCCAGACGCATCGGACTTCGACGGTGCTCTCCTCCGCGCGATCTACGATCCCTCGACCTTCTCATACCAGCTCGAGCTGGTCATGGAAGTCGGACAGGTCTTCTCGGGTGTGAACTCGGGCATCGACTACCGCATCGACTTCATCGGCTCATCCACCAACACCGGCGGAGCAACCCCATCAACCATGTACGCAACCAATGTTGCCGAGTTTGCATGGAACAACTTCGACATCTCATGTGTTGAACCATCCGACCCAATCACCAACGGAGGTGTGTTCTTCGGAACAACCATCACCTACGACACCACCGGTGACATGCGATTCAACAACCCAACCTCTGCAAACTACGACCCAGGTCTGCCATCAGACGAGTCTTACTCCGTCGGCCTGTATGTCGGGTACTACCAGGACGAAGTCATGGACGACTGCCCCGGCGACTGCCCTGCTGACTTCACCGGCGAGGGCGCACTGAACTTCCTTGATGTGTCCGCGTTCCTGACTGCGTACGGCAATATGGATCCATCAGCTGACTTCACCGGTGAAGGTTCGTTCAACTTCCTCGATGTCTCGGCATTCCTCTCCGCATACGCGATGGGCTGCCCATAATCCTCGATCACCATTGATTGAGTACAACTGAACCCCAAAACGCCCGCGCTCAACGGCGCGGGCGTTTCTTGAATCAAAGAAATCCACCTTCAAACCATTGTGTTTCTGGTTTGAATGCTCAGGATCTTGTGGTATCTTAACAAATCAAAGATTCGACAACCACAGTTCAATTTTAGAGGATGCCCCTATGAACCGCTCCACATTGACCGCAGCACTGATTGCCACCACAGCCGCAGGCGCAAACGCGCAGTGGGATCCACACAACGGCGAATGGCTCAAATCAGACTCCACCGACATCCGTGTCATGACATGGAATGTCCAAGACGGCATCTGCTCCTCTAACGATAAGGGTGACACCTTCGGAGACTGGAACGGAATCGTCCGCATCATCGCATCCCTCCAACCAGACATCCTCATCCTTCAAGAGTGCGCTGACAACTCAGGCAACGGCACAGGCAGCGGCGCCGACTCCATCTCCACGCTTGAAAATGTCGCGGACCTCCTCGTCCATGGCGGCACCGACATCTACAACGGGAATGTCCCAGTTGGTTCCTACATCCAGCTCTTCACAGGGACTGGATACGACCTCCCCCATGTCTATGTCAGCGAAGCCAACGACGGATTCAATCGCAACATGATCATGTCCCGCTACCCATTTGCGGATCTCAACGGCGGAGGATCCACCTTCTCCAACTTCGTTCTTGTCCCAGACGCATATCAGACCGGCGGCACCCCAGGCATCCGAGGTTACCAGTTCGCCGAGATCGATCTCCCAGATGAGATGTACGCCGGAGACATCGTCGTCGGGAATGGTCACCTCAAAGCCGGTGGAAGCTCAAGCGATTTCGACCAGCGCGAGAAAGCCAGCGAGAATATCGCCTATTTCATCGATTACTACTACAACGGAGCAGGAACAGGCACCAGCGATCCGAACAACCGCATCTCACTGCCAAGCTC
>WUAJ01000316.1 GCA_009827215.1 Phycisphaeraceae bacterium | reverse complement strand
GCGCGCACCACGCCGTGCTGACCGGAGGCGAGCCGATGATGTTCGATGGACTCGTCAGCCTCTCTCAGCGGCTTGCGCGTCGCGGGATGCACATCACTGTAGAAACCGCGGGGACGCTGATTCTGCCAGGTCTGGTGTGTCATCTGATGTCGATCTCTCCCAAACTCAAAAACTCAACGCCCGTGGATGATCCGCGTGATCCAAGCGGGGCGTGGGCGAAGCGTCACGAACAACGCCGACTCAACTACGACACGATCAATGAGCTGATCGCATCAAGCAAAGCGTGTCAGCTCAAGTTCGTCGTCAGCAGTCCGGATGATCTTGAAGAGATCGAGCAGGTGCTTGGGGGGATCGTCGGGTATCAACAGAGTGATGTGATGCTGATGCCGGAAGGGGTGAGCGTGCCGGAGCCGGACTCGATCCAATGGGTCGTCGATGCGTGTATGGAGCGTGGATGGAGTTATTGTCCACGCGTGCATGTCCAGTTGTTTGGGGACACGCGTGGAACTTGAGCGTGGTTATGGCTCGATCAATCGCGCCACTTATCGACCGCGATGCCGTGGTCGAAGGTGATGTGGGCGCTCTCTTCGATGTGCTTGTTGCTCGATCCGGAGAAGATCAGGAACAGCGAGCCGGATCCTTGTTCTTTGCGTGTCCAGTTCCATGTCCATGTTTCGGTGCCGTCGTCGTTGTGATTGCGTGTGGTAGGTTCGGAGAGGACCTGAAGCACCTCGTCTTGCGTCGAGTCGTGGAGTTTGACGCGTGAGAGATCGCTCGGCTGGACATACGCACCGCTGATCTCCGTGCTCTTGTTCTGACTAAACAGACATCCACCCAACAGTGTTGGTGAAGCGAGGAGGATAGCGGAAACAGCGACGGCTTTGAATGGGATCGACATCAAATAAACTCCAGAATGTGCTCTCGTACTTGGGGATGGTACCAACCCGATTTCAGTCCGTCATCGTCCACGCTTCTTCGCTGCTTTGACCTTGTTTGGTTTGGTGGGTCTTGAATCGGATCGCACCACACGATTCGGTGATGTTCGGCTTACCTGTTTGGATCGCGAAGGTTGCGGTCTTGGCTTTGCTTTGGGTGTCGGGCGCGGACTGATCGCATAGTTCGGCACCGGACGGTGATTCAGGTTTGCGATCGCATGGCTCGGCTCGCGAGGCCAAGATGCACTTGGATGTGAGTCATGCGATCCGGTACGAGGCGGTCGATGTTTGTACCCATACGAACAGTGATGATGGTGCTTTGATCCATGACAGCCACACGGCCAGCTCTTATGAATCGTGAATGATTTACTGATCCCGCATCCTGTAAGCAGAGGTGCGGCCGTAAACAGTGCGAGGAGTAGAAGTGGTCGTTTCATAGCAAAGCCTCCAGACAAGGAATAGAAAGTCTCTTGGTTCTGGAAGGAACACCGCTCGAGAAACGGACTGTTGACAGCATTCTCAAAAGAATCCGATCTATACTCACCTATGAGCAGATACGACGAGTTCCAAGCCTTCCGAACCAGTTTGAATGAGAAGATTCTCGCGCGTGGGACCAAGACCACGAAGCGCTTCTTCACGCTCGACGGCAATGCGTATGAGCCGGGCGCTCTGGACGCGAAAACCAAAGAACTGCTGGGACTCAGCGCCTCGATGGTGCTGCGCTGCGACGATTGCATCGCGTACCACATCGATCAGTCTGTTCAAGCTGGCGCGACAGATGAGGAGTTGTTCGAGGTCTTTGATATCGCGTTGATCGTCGGCGGCTCGATCGTAATCCCCCATTTGAGGCGAGCAGTTGAGTTTTTAGAACAGTGCAGAGCACAAGAAGCTCGATAGCCCACCATTCAGTGGGGGGGAATTTGCTTGTTGAGTAGAGGGTCGTCTGGTAGAGTGGTCGAAGCATCCGCAAGCACCACAGGCACCTGGAGGACATCATGCGCCCAATCACGCCAATCGCCCTGCTCGTAGCATTTGCAGGCACCATTCACGCGAGTGAACCAGTCCAGCATCAACATTTCGAAGTCTCAGAAGACGGGCATCGACGAGTCAACCTCGAGCTCGCGCCGATCAATGAGCACACGCAAGCGCCTGCTGGATCCGCATCTGCTGATGTCCCCTTCGGAACCTCGCCGGACCTCACGATCAATCTACGCCGACAGATCGGCGGACTCGCGATCGCGGATATGGACGGCGATGGTCGCAACGACCTCGTCGCGGTGTGCTACATCTCCTACTCCTTCCCGCCGTATGACGATTGGCACGACATGATCTTTTACAACTCCGAGTCGGGACTGGAAACGACTCCATCGTGGACCTCCGATGAGCAAACCCACACAGGAGATGTACAAGTCGGCGATGTCAACGG
>WUAJ01000315.1 GCA_009827215.1 Phycisphaeraceae bacterium | reverse complement strand
GGGGTTTCGGTTGGGGTCTGGATCGAAGTCCCAACATCATACTCAGTGTCACGAGCGTTGAGGAGCTGGGTTTGGTCGAGCTTGAGTGATCCAATCCCCTTACGCAGATGATGGCGTTGGACTTTGATCCGCTCCGACAGTGAGCTGTGGTTGAGCGTGAATCGTGCAATGTCTTCGAGCACACGCAAGCCCTCGCTGGCGCGATTGAGGTTGGCGTCGATGATTCGGTAGAGGTCGTTCACGATTTTGTGCTCAGAGCGTTGAGACAGGAGGTTTACCTGTGGTATTCGAGGTCTATCGATGGATTCTACGCACACCCCTTGGATCAAAGGTCAATAATCCAATCCGGCAGCAGCACTTGTCAAGTGCCGACCAAGCATCCCTGAGCAACGAATCGACCACACGCATGTCCACTCAAAGCGGAATCATTGAACCCAACGAACGCGTCACCTTCAGGACGGCGTATGAGGATGAGCATCTCCTCGTGGTCGAGAAGCCTTCTCGCGTGGTATCTACCCCAGGGGTAGGCCATGAGCATGACACGCTGCTCAACGGCTTGGTGGCGCGATACCAAAAGCAACTGATCAACCTGGGCAATGTCCGTGATCACGGTATGCTCCATCGGCTCGACAAAGAAACTTCAGGATTGCTCGTCGTCGCGTTGAATCAGCACGCTTACGACGGCTTGCGTGAGCAGTTCGAGCAGCGCACGGTCAAGAAGTTCTATTGGGCGATCACCCATAAAGCGCCCAAAGAGAGTGAGGGTGTGATCCGCAAACCGATCTCTGATGTGGTCAAACGCGCTTCTCGCTACACCTCGACACGAACGAGCCGGATTGATCGGAATGGGAAGTCCGCCGTAACCGCGTATCGCGTGCTTCAAGAATCAGCACTCGCGGCGTTGATCGAAGCACGCCCAGTCACAGGCCGTCTCCATCAGATCAGAGTGCATCTGGATTCGGTGGGTGCTGCGGTGTTGGGAGACCAGTTGTATGGTCCCAAGATTGTGCGTGAGGCATCGCCAAGATTGGCGCTTCATTCGCATCGATTGAGCTTTGTGCATCCAATCACGGGCGAGACAATTGATACACGAACACCGTTCCCGAGAGACCTGCGGACGACTCTGAAGAAAATGAACCTGTCACGACCCGATACCCCCGACTCCTGATCAATCGATCAGTGCGCCGATCAGATCCCTCGCGACTCGGTCTGCAAAGTGATAGCCGTCGTTCGTGAGTTGAATCCGCCCGTCTTTGGATTCAATCCAGCCTTGGTTGACACAGTTTTGAATGGATTCATTGAGTTCGGTGGATCGTGAGTGCTGATCCGCGGCGTTGATGAGTTGTTGTTCATCGAGCCCATCGCGGACTCTAATCCCCATCATGATGGTGTCCATCAGTGATCGTTTGGGATCAGGAGTCTCAAGGTCACAGATCGGTGCGAATCCCGCATCGTTGGTGGAGATGTATTCATCGAGCCGAGGGGTGTTTTTCCATCGGTACCCGTCGAGATGCCCCGAGGCGCTGGGACCGATCGCGAGCCAGTTCTCATTTCGCCAGTACGCGATGTTGTGCTTGCATTCACTGCCGGGTTTTGCGTGGTTCGAGACTTCGTAGCGTTGCATGCCGTGGGTATTGATCGCGTCGAGGGTGGAGTTGTACATATCAACCTCAAGCTCATCGGGAGTGCACTGAAAGTCTCCACGATTGAGCCGAGCGGTCATCGCGGTGTTGGGTTCGTATGTGAGCGCGTATGCGGAAATGTGATCGATTGGGAGTTCGAATGCTCGTTTGAGATCATCCTGCCACTGAGCGAGCGTTTGATCCGGGATCGCAAAGATCAGATCGATAGAGAGCCGATCGAAGCCGGCACGATGGGCTCGTTCAGCGGACATGAATACGGATCGGGGATCGTGGTGGCGTTCAAGTGTCTTGAGGTGTTTGTTGTTGAAGGACTGGGCGCCCATCGAGATGCGATTGACTGGGGAGTCCTTCAGAACACTACAGATCTCATCGGTCAAGGTCTCGGGATTCGTCTCGATGGTCCACTCGTGATCCGGCGCGAGATCGAATGCTGATGAAAGCTCATCCAACACTCGGAGTAACAGATCAGGTTTCAGCAGAGTCGGTGTCCCTCCGCCAATAAAGAGCGTGTGCAGCGTCGGACGATGTGTAGCGGACGATTGGGCATGGATTTCTTGGATCAATCGCTCGACAAATGCTTCCTGACGATCTTGTCGATCCACAATGGAGTAGAAATCGCAGTAATGGCACTTATGGAAGCAGAACGGGATATGAATGTAGAGCGATCGGACTGAAGAGAGGTCATGCTGTTGAGTGTCAGACTCACAAGTGCTTGCCCAGGTTTCAATTGGATCGCGAGAAGTCCCGAGAGATCGTTG
>WUAJ01000314.1 GCA_009827215.1 Phycisphaeraceae bacterium | reverse complement strand
ACAGGATGCTGCTCCAAAATCGTCGCGAGCTGCTTCGTCCCACCAAACACGGGCTTTCCGATGCACTCGTCACGATTTGATTGCTCGTGATGACTGATGAAGTACGCAACGCGGATCCCAGTCCAATCATTGCGTTCGAGTGTTTGTGCTGCGATCTGTCCGAGCCGACCGACCCCGAGGATCGCGACATGCCGAGTGTTGCGTCCTCGCCGACGAATCGAACGCAGTCCGAGCCGAACCATCACGCGCTGGAACGACAGCACAGTCGGCAGCAGGATTGTCAACATCAAAATCTGGAAACGGAATGGGACAGTAAAGATCTCAGTCGGAACGACTGGACCGACCGTCTGGACCTTGGGGGTCTGCAACCCGCCGATCACCCAAATCAATGCGATCGCAATCACCATCGCGACAATGGAAGCCCGAAAGACCTGCGCGACCTCACCCAACAGTGCACGATCGCGCCGTGGACGATACAAACCGATCGCGTACATGGTGAACGCAAGTACCGGAACCACCAAGACAGTCAGAGATTCTTGGAGATACACACGAAATGTCTGATCAAATCCGCCATACCGTGCATGCCGAATCGCCCACGCACCTGCACACGCACCAATCGCGGAGACCGCATCGGTACACGCGAACAAAGTCACAAAGAGCTGATGTCGTTGCTTCAGCATTTCAAAGCCGCATATTCCTGAATGCGAGAGACTGCGAGGAGTGGTCCGGTGAGTGCTCGAAAGCCAGAATAGCTCATTCAATGACACATTTCACACATTTAATCGTGATCGTGCCCCTCATGGTCATCGTGTGCGTGATCGTGCCCTTGGTGACCAGCTTCTTCAGCATTCTGCTCCATCGATGATTCCGGAGCCGGCTCAGGACGATTCAGTCCAGCAAGATGGATATTGAAGACCAGCGTTGAACCGCCTGGGATCTGTGCGCGAGGATTCCCTCCCGGACCATATCCGAGATCAGACGGGATGATCAGCTTGCGCCGTCCATCCTTGCTCAGACCAACCATGCCTTCTCCCCAACCCACGATCGCTCGATTCCCAGGAGGGAAACGGAACCCATAAGGCACACCTCTGGAGTAGCTCGTATCGAAGATCGAACCATCAGTCAGGTAGCCGTAGTAATGTACCTGCATCTCGTCGCCTTCTTGAACGACCATGTCGGTCTGACTCGCAGGGTAATCCAGAATGATCAATCCATTATCCTGCTCAGTCGCAACCACATACGGCTCTGTTTGAACGAACTGGTATGAAGAATCTTCCCCTGCACCCCAGACCACATTCCCCAGCGCGTCGTAACCACGATCCGCTGTGGTAAGCGTGGTTCCGTCGAAAGTGATCGAACTGGTCATCTCGACCGCCCCACCAACACCTGTAGGGTATGGATACGGCGTCGATCCACTGAATCCGGAACCGTTCGTATCGAGTTCAACATCGAGCGTCGCGATGAGTTGATCTTTAGAAATCCCAATGAAGCGTTCTGGAACCGCGGTCATCCCATCGAGCAATCCGAGTGAATCCTCAGTAGCCGCGATGGTGTAGGTCCGCAATCGAACCTTCCCTTTGTACTCATAGAGCTGGAAGATCGCTTGTCGGAACGGATCCCATGGCGAGTCCGAGACCGAACTCTCGATGTACATGGTGTTCTCCATGCCTTCGATCTGGACCTGAGCAATGCTCATCATCATGTACTGATCAGTCGTGCCCCCACCCTCGTTCTCGATGCTGCGGAATGGGGCATTGGTCACCCAAGTCCCAACAAGTTGCTCCGCGATCTGATCAATCGACGAGGCGCTGACTTCGACTGAACGAGCCGAGAACTCCAAAGCCTTCGTGGGAGTCGATCCCAACAAAGTGAGTGAAACCGACAATGCAATGATGAAACTGTTTCGCATGAGCGTTCTTCCTCCGGAATCGAGCAGCCATGAAGTACAGGCATTTCTAGTCAAACTTCTGTCATTTATGCAGTATAGACGCGCCAGGTTCGTTCCTAACTCCAATGACTCAGCTTCTGAACCTGCTGGGGGCGACCTGAATCTCGGCATTAAGAAATCCAAATGATCCTACGCCTGAACCTGGAAGCTGATTTCAGCGAAGAAGCTATTGATAATGAATGAATTAGACCGATTCTGCGTATTGATATATGATGAACAATGATAAACGCTCTCGCGTGGGGATAATCAATGAAAGAGCCCGATCGCTCAAAGCATAGAATGGAACTGCTGCCGGGAGCTGACCCTGAGGCGGTCCGTGAGGCACTCCGCCCTGAACCCGAACCCGAACTTGAGTTTGATCCTGATGATCCAGGATCTGCTTGGCTCCTCGGAGATGATCCCGAAGCAGAGATCTCACGCATCTCCGATCACCGCAACGCGGTCAAGCGACAACTCAAAAGCGAGGCGCCCAGTTCG
>WUAJ01000313.1 GCA_009827215.1 Phycisphaeraceae bacterium | reverse complement strand
CAGCGCGTTACTTCTCAATCTCAAGACGCTTGAAAGTCAACATCGTGATCGCGTTCGTGGACAAGCCCAGGGTGTCCGGCTCCGCGTGGTACGCGTCGATGTCTGCGAGCAAGTGGAGGAATCGTGATTCTTGCTGCATCGTGCCTTTGGGTTGGGCGCAGTGCATCCGTGTGGATGCGATCTGCGACATCTGGAGCCCGTCGATGCCTCGTCTCTCGTAGCTTGCGGAGATGCGATTGCATCCGGCGCTTCCTGACATCCATGTGTGATCCTCAAAGCGGATCCAGAGCGAAGTGTCCTTGAGCGGCTCTTGTCCCTCGATAGAGGTCGCGATCCAGGTCGTCCCTGAGATCCAGGACCAATCTTCTTTCGCTTGCTTGACCAGATTCGCGTGCGGCTCCGCATCTACGCGGATCGGTTCCTCATCACGCTTCGCCGTCTCGCAGCCGAGCGTCAGGAGCATGGTAATCGAAAGCAGGACGATGGGAATGAACTTGTTCATATCCAAGTCTACGGCACAGGATCGGGATTGGTTTCCAAAGCACTGGAATCAGTCTTTACGAGCGTGATTTCAGGGATTGCGTGCTCAGACTGATGCGAATCGATCGGATCAGTGGGATGGTTGAGTACCTGGATGCCTGATCCATCCGCAAGTGTTTCGAGCGTGACGCGATAGAGCAGCTGCATCTGTTCCTGCGCGAGTTTCTGTCCCACAAGCGACGACCAGTACATCACGCCAGCGATGATTGCAAGCGGGATCAACGCTTGCAGCGCCCAAGGCGAATCGTCCATCATGATCTGCGAGAATGCGAAGATCACCGCAAGGAACGCGAGCACAGCGAGCGACGAGTAGGTCATCATGAATCCAGTCCATACAGATGGATTGGGTGAGAAGCGTCCCTTGATGTGCGTGATGAGTTCCGAATCCGGATTGGGTTTGTAGGGACGCGCTTCAAGGTTGAGCCAAGGCGACCAGAAGTGACGATCCTTGATCGGGATCACAAGCATGAGGTGATTCCCGGCAGAGCGTCCCTCGATCGGATGGTCGTTGTTGTCCATGATGGACTCAAGCAGCTCGATCGCGTGATCAGGGACGATCGGGAAAGTGAACTCAAACTTGGGACGCATCGGAGGGAGCTGCACGGCGGATTCCTGAACCTCGAACAATCGGACAATGTGGTCTGGAATATCGTACTGACTTTTGCGGATTCGCACAAGGCTCTGGTTTTGATCGCGTAGGATGGGGTTCTGCAGAGGAGTACTCGATGCACAACGAAGAAGCCGTCGCTCGGCTTGAGAACCTGATCCGCGATGTCCCAGACTTCCCAAAAGCAGGGGTGATCTACAAGGATTTCACACCGCTTCTGGGAGACGCTGGAGCACTGGCGCTCGCTGTGGAACTCATGGCCAATCCCTACAGAGGCAAAGGGATCGACCTCGTCGTCGGCGCCGAATCCCGAGGCTTCATCTTCGGGATCGCGATCGCTCAGGCGCTCTCTGCCGGATTCGTCCCTGTCCGCAAGCCCGGGAAGCTCCCGCGAGCTGTGCATCGCGCCCAGTACGACCTCGAATACGGCACAGACACGCTCGAAATTCACCAAGATGCGCTCGCATCAGGGACCAAGGTCCTGATGGTCGACGATCTGCTCGCGACGGGCGGGACAATGGAAGCCGCGTGCGGCTTGGTCGCGAAAACCGGAGCCGTGATCGAGGGGATCGCCGTGTTGATCGAGCTGGAGTTCCTGGAAGGCAGCAAACGGCTGGGGGATTTCGGGGATGTGCATTCGGTGCTGCGGTACTGATTACTCTGAATCGGACTTCGAGGCCTGGCCGCGGTTGATCTCGTTCTGTCGTCTTATCGCTATTTGGTTATTCCAGCATCGCTTCCATTCCTCGCGCAGTTCGTCTTCACGCTCGCGGAGTTTGGGCTCGTCGATCCCAAGGACTCGCTTGAGACGAGCGAGGTACTCTGCTTTCCATCCGGCGTCATCGAGCCAGTTGATGCGATAGGCCATGAGGTAGTCATCAAAGCTGAATCCCCAGTCGTTGAACGGTCCATCGTCGTACCCCGGATGGAGTGTGCAATCCGGGCAGATTAGGTCATACGAAGGATTCCCATTCGAATCATATGCGTGGTACTCGCCGAAGAAGCTCGCACAGATTGGGCAATAGAACCCCTCATCGTCGTATGGCTGACGAATGATGAACTGCCCCTTTTGATCAAGCTCTACGGACTGGAACTTCAAATCACACCTCCGCTCAATGCTAGTCAGGTCTGCCTGCAGACAGATTTTGGGGGGAAGATC
Source organism: Phycisphaeraceae bacterium (assembly GCA_009827215.1). Lineage (GTDB taxonomy): Bacteria > Planctomycetota > Phycisphaerae > Phycisphaerales > UBA1924 > UBA1924. The sequence goes on along the minus strand of WUAJ01000313.1, from coordinate 170 downwards.
GGTGCCGCGGGTCTATGATTGCGTCCTCCCCCGCTGGTAGGGCGAAGACGGATCGAGTGGCTTATTTGGAGCGTGGAATGACGATGACTGATGTGGTTGCCGATGCTGGATTTGGTGCGTTCGTGGGACGGCATATTGGTCCCGACGACTCGGAAGTCGCGTCGATGCTC
>WUAJ01000312.1 GCA_009827215.1 Phycisphaeraceae bacterium | reverse complement strand
GACCACTCTGTCGAGATTTTCGATGAATGTGGCGTTGCTGAATGTGATCGAGGCTCCGTCAGCGATCACGGTTCCGTTGTTATTAAACTGGACGTCAATACTCGATGTCCCGCCGGTCGCTTGGAGAGTTCCTTCGTTGTGGTAGGCTTCGAAGTTTTCGCCTTCTCCATCGGGGATGATCTGGTAGGAGTTGGGGATGATCCACATCCCCTTGTTGCGGATGTTGGAGTTGTTGATCGCGATGATGTTGCTGACTTGTGTGAGTGTGCCGTCTTCATCGTTCTCGAGCCCAGGCATGAGCTTGCTCGCGGTATCGAGCGTGAGCTCTCCCGAGATTCTCAAATCCCAACGATTGACGAATGCGACTTGGGTATGAAGTGTCCGCTCGAGCCGCATGATCCCTTCATTGATGATGCGGCTGTTTGTTTCATTACTGGTGATGCTTGGCACGCGGAATTTCGCGACACTCTGTGCGCCGAACAAACGGAAGTACGCATCTCCATTGACGACAAGGTTGGGTTGGGTGCCGACGCCGTTGCCGACATTGACTTCCGCGCGATTGTCGTCGTTGCGGATCAGAATATCGCCGCCAAGTGTGTGGGTGTCTCCCGCGATGCCACTCATGAGCAGTCGCGGGAATCCGCTGGTTTCGGTGTCTGTGAGCATGACGGTGCCGCCCATCAAGTCGCTGCCGCCTCGTAGGTTGAGGGTGCGGTCTTCGAGTGTTACGAGCCCGCCGTCTGCTGTCGTGAGTTGGACATCCTGCAGCAGTGGGGATGTTGCATTGGTGTTCGGGAGTTTGAGCTCGCCTAGAACGAGGATTTCCGGATTGGGATTAGGGAATGCCACTCCGCTGGTGATTCCTGCGTTGAGGTTCATGAGTCCGCCTGATTCGACACGGATGTCTTTGGTGAGACTCACAGCGGAATCGACATTGAAGGTGCTTCCTGATCGGACCTCGGTGTTGATCCAGAGATCGGCGCCAGTGACCACGCTCAGCGTGCCGGATTGGGCGACGAGCTTGCCAACGCCGTCAACGGATGCGCCTCTGAGCTGCATAATGCCCGTGTTCCGCAGCTCGCCATTGATGCTCAAGAATCCTCTGAGCCAAAACCCATCGCCGATGACCGATGAGGTGCTGATCGTCTCTCCCATAGTGATCACGTCCCCTTGGAGGTCGATGCGTCCATCGCCTGTAAAGGAAGTCACTTCGAGTTCCTCGACACTGGTTGCTGAGTTCGCAAGGTCAAAGACAATCCGCCCGCCGTTAGTCACACTGACCTGGGTGTCCTGGAACACAAACTCGTTGGCAAACTCGAGCTGCTTGGTGTCGACGCTGAGCATGCCGCTCGTGATGTAGACCTTGTCACTGATGACCGAGTCGAGGGTGCCGGTGTATGCGAGGGTTCCGCCGTCGAAGTACCAGGTCGCGTCTGGGTTGTCCAGTGGAGAGCTGAGCGAGGCGTTGTTGAGTGTGAGTGTGCCGGTGATGCTCGCGGAGGCGCCGGTGTCGAGTCGAGCGCCGCCTCCTGTGATGGTTGAGTCCGCGTTCAGTGTGAGATTCGACAGTGCTCGGACGATCAGCGTTTCGTTGAAGACGGCGGTGCCGTTGATCACATGGCGACCGATGAAAGCGGGTGTGCGCTCGAACACATGATTACCTGAGTAGGTGATGGTCCCCGCGCCAGAGTCGAGATCGGTGGTGCAGCAGCCGCTGAGCAAGAAGTCATTGATGAGTGAGTTCGCGTTGACCAGTATGGAAGAAGATCGGAGCTCGAGTCCGCTCAGCACATCCATACTGATGACATCGATCGGCATGGATTCGGCGAGCACACGCCCCCCTGAGTTGATTGTCACCGAGTCCATCTCAGTGGGGACACCGTTGGGGTTCCAGTTGTCATCACTGAACCAGAGCAGATCACCGGCTTCGCCGTCCCACGTGATCGGGGCAACAGCAACCGCTTGGCCCGAGAAGCTAATCAGTGAGCAGCATGCGATCGAGATCGCACACGCAGATATTTGATTGGGTCTGCATCTCGTATGCATACCGCAAGTCTAACAAAAGCTGCAGATCATGAAAAGGGTGAACTCAGCAAGTCCCACGCATTGGTCTGAGGGTGATCCGGCCTGAGCACGCGACGGGGAGGTCGCATTTGGGGTTGGTATCGGGTTCGATGAGTCGGACATCGCCCTTGAGATCGACCGAGCCGTCGTCGTTGTGCTTGTGGAGGTTGAGGGCGACGCGGATCGTTGATCCGGGACGCACGAATGCGCCGTATTTGAGCGCCTTGGCTTGGGAAAGGACCCAGGGGGATGGTGCGGTGTTATCAGGGTCGAGCAGGGCGCGGGATGCTTGGGTCATCGCTTCGAGCATCATCACTCCTGGGAGGACGGGGAATCCCGGGAAGTGATCCTGCAGGTATTCCTCGGCGTTGCTGACATGCTTGATCGCGATGAGCTGGTCGTCGCTCTGCTCGG
>WUAJ01000311.1 GCA_009827215.1 Phycisphaeraceae bacterium | reverse complement strand
TTTGTGATATTGGAGTACTCCGATGCAATCAAGGCACCATCACGATTGAGGAGGTCATTCTCATCGCTCTCAGCCGGGATCGCGGCAACGAGTCGGACTCGATCAAGTTCGGTATCTAGCAGTTCGACCAGATCAGCGTCATCTTCACAGACCCAGTCGGCGCCGGCAAAGCCGAGATCTCGTGAACCTACATCGAGCATCTCGATGATCGCCCTTGGCTTCAATATTTTGACATCGAATCCATCCAGAGAGATGCTGGGTCGATAGTCTCGGGAACTGGTGCGCAGCGAGATCCCCGCTTCGCTCATCAGCTTGGTGACGCCTTCATACATACGACCCTTCGGGATCGCAATCCGGATCGGAATATTTGATTGTTGCGGTGCCATCGTTGGCTCCTCTATGGAGCCGACCTTGGCCGATCGTCATTCTGGGTCAATACCCAAAACGAACAACGCCGACCAGAGGCCGGCGTTGGTGTGGTTGTATCTCAAGATACCCTATTCACACGATCATCACCGACCATTGACATGGCTGAGATGATGAACATGATGGGAAGGGGATCTACTCATTGGCCGTAATATACGCCGCACAGGCACGAATGGATACAGGTTTTACTGATTTTTCCATCAGATCAGTATGAATGCATGTTCCACAGCCAGTGTAGACCTGTGGTCAGGAACACAGAAGCCAGGGGTTTTGCCTATAGGCATGTGGCCAATCTTCCATTGCAAATGTGCCATCAATGATCGATTGGTTCCTAACAAAAAAACCTTTAGTCAGTAGTTGCTACCTCTCCTTGCGAGTCCCACTGCTTCTGTAGATAGAATCTTCATAGTAGTTATCCGCTGTGATTCCGTTTGTCGATATTGGGGAGGAGTTCAAAATGCCAAACGCGAAAGCGTACGCCGTAGAGAACGCGGCAACACCATTCGGATCAACCACAATCCCACGCCGAGAAGTCACGGATCGCGATGTTGAGATCGAGATCCAGTATTGTGGTATCTGTCACTCGGATCTCCACACGGCTCGCGATGAATGGGCATCAGTCATGCCAACTGTGTACCCCTGTGTACCAGGTCATGAGATCGTCGGCAAGGTCACCAAGGTCGGAGATCAAGTATCGAAGTTCAAGGTTGGTGATGCCGTGGGAGTGGGTTGCCTGGTCGGATCAGACCGTTCATGTGCGTGCTGCCATTCAGATCTTGAGCAGCTCTGCCCCAATAGCGTTTTTACCTACAACTCTCCAGATCCGCACGGCACGGCCCCAGTGACCTACGGCGGGTATTCAGAAAGCATCGTCGTTGACGAACACTTCGTGCTCAGTGTGCCTGAGAACCTGGAACTGGCCGCGGCAGCGCCGCTGCTGTGCGCCGGGATTACGACTTATTCGCCCCTCAAGCGAGGGGATGTTGGTCCAGGTCGCAAAGTTGGGATTGTGGGCTTGGGTGGATTGGGGCACATGGGTGTCAAGATTGCTAAAGCAATGGGGGCCCATGTCGTGGTGTTCACCAGAACCCCAAGCAAAGCGGAAGACGCGAAACGGCTTGGAGCCGACGAAGTAATCCTCTCTACGGATGAGGATCAGATGGCGCAGCACGCAGGTTCCTTCCACTTTATTCTCGACTGTGTATCTGCGCGGCATGACATCAATATGTACCTCGGGATGCTCGCCCACGACGGCGAACTTTCCCTCGTCGGGGCTCCAGAAGAGCCGTTCGAGGTGTCTGCATTCGCCTTGCTCTTTGGTCGCAAAAAGCTATCGGGATCCCTCATCGGTGGTATCGCAGAGACCCAAGAAATGCTCGATTTCTGCGGCGAGCACGGCATTGTCTCTGATGTTGAGGTCATCCCGATCCAGCAGCTGAATGAGGCCTACGAGCGTCTGGTCAATGGTGATGTGAAGTATCGATTCTCGATCGATATGTCATCGATCCAACAAGATTGATTATTTTGTATGGAGAAGATTTGACATCGGACCGATATTGAATACAGTTTGCCGCACATGAATATGCACTTCACCAACCTGAAATCGATCAAATCGAAAGCCAAAGACGCGAAACGCGTCTGGGTTGCGGTTTTGATCGAGGTTGATGTGATCTAGCACATTTAGCACAACCTAGACATCAGTAATCGCACCCCTGACGCAGTTTCAGGGGTGTTTTCGTTTTTGGAAGTTCATTCAACAACCGTTCATCGAATAAGGAGAAAGCCATGACACAGACCGCCACCATCCAAGCCGTATGCCCAGAATGCGAAGCACAACTGAATTTTGATCGCCGCCCATTCAAGGGACAAGTGACCCATTGCACCGATTGCTCTGCAGAACTTGAGGTCATCGAACGCGAGCCGCTATTAATGGAACTCGCGCCTGAGGTTGAAGAGGACTGGGGAGAGTAAATCAGATCCGACTTCAACCAAAGAGGGAACATTCACATGCATATC
>WUAJ01000032.1 GCA_009827215.1 Phycisphaeraceae bacterium | reverse complement strand
GACGATCCTGATCATCACGGCGCACGCGACAGAGAATCTCAGGAGACGACGCGACCAAGATACATCCCTGCGTTTGTAGATACACCATGTACGGCGAGGGATTCACAGCTCGCAGCGAGCGATACACATCGAACGGATCCGCATTGGTTCGGCGCTCGAAACGCTGACCGAGCACGACCTGGAAGATGTCTCCTGCTTTGATGTACTCACGCGCTTTTTCAATCATCGACGCGTGCTCGTCCGTGCTGATATTCGCGGGCATCGGCGCGTTCTTCGTGCTCGAATCACGCGAGACTCGTCCCAGCACCAACGGCTTGGTGTGGTTCTGGATCTTCACTGCGAGCGCGTTGAGGTCGTCGATCGATTGCTTGTGCACCGATTCGATATCCGAATCGGGATTGATGATCGCGAGGCGCACGAGGTGCACGAGTTTCTCGACATGGTCGAACACGACGAGCGTGTCATAGAACCCAAACGACACATCTGGGAGATTGCGATCGTCCTTCGGCGCGTGTGCCGTGCTGAGTTTGGTGGGTTCGGCGTAGCGGACCGAGTCGTATCCCGCGTATCCGAACCATCCTCCCAACACACAATCAGGGATCAGGTTGCGATCGCGAGCGGCATGCGGGATTGCTAAATCCCAGCTCTGTGTGATCTGACGAACCTTCGCGAGCGGATCATCGCACGACTCGCTCGCGGATTGATTCACGCGATGATCGTGGATCGTGACCTCGTTGTCTTTCGCGACGAGCTCGATGATCGGAGATGAGCCGAGGATGGAATGGCGTCCCTGATGAGTCCCGCCCTCAACGGATTCGAGCAGGAACGATGGAGCCGTGCGTTCATCGGCGCTGACCAGTCTTCTGTACGCGAGCACAGGGGTCAGTTGATCCGCGAGCACGCGGATCGAGAGCGGGACCACGACGACATCGCTGCCTTGTGCTCGGGCATCGTGGATCGTCTGCATAAACTCGGAAATCGTGGACGACGGCATGAACCCCAGTCTATGCGCATCGGGATACGCAGTTGGGACCGATTCGAGATCCGTGTGAACCCAGAGCAGTCCGGAGCGGTACAGTACAGAGATGATGTTGCTGATCAAATCCCGCTCTCGCTCGCTCGCACTGCTCGCGCTCCTGTTGTCCAGTGCTGTGCATGCACAGACCAATACGATCCCAGAGGATGCGCCTGCTCCAGATCCTGTCCCTCAGTCGCAGGGGATGAGCTTCAACGAGCTGTATAAGTCCATCGACAACATGGACGCGAATCGACGAGCCGGACTGCGTGCATCGCTGCTCTCGCAAGCGATGCAGACGCTCCCGATCGTCGTGATCGTGGACGACCTCTCGAAGTACCTCGACGCGATCAGCGCGTGGGAAGGCCCAGTCAAGTTCCCGATCCTCTACGACGACGGCACACTCGTCGCGAAGGACCACATCGCACGATTCGTGCGCACCTATCGGCCCGATCATGTGTATCGACTCGAAGGTCAGAGCGAACAGGCGTGGGGGGGCAGCGATCAGCAGCGCCAAGATCGAATCAACGCGGCGTTCGCTGCAGCGATCCATGAGCCGGAACCAGACTGGAAGATGACGCTCAAGGCTCTGAAAGAGACCGGGATCGTGTCGCCTGGAGTGGTGATCATCGATCCGATGTATCGACACTGGGGCGCGGGACTCGCACTGGCGGCTGGTCGTCTCCAGCCGATCATTTACTACAGCCATCCAGAGCATCCGCACGCGGATCTCACCCCTTCACACGCTCGATCTCTGAATCTAGGGATCGAACAAGGACTGCGCAAACTAGAACTCGAGTTCGATGAGATCGGCGACGATATCGATTCCATCACGCTCGCGATCGGTGTCGGCGTCAAAATCAAAACAGGTCCCGGCGAGCGCGACATCCTCGCAACAACGGATCAGATCGGGCGCACCGAAGCATCCATGGGCGGATTACGCTGGGCTTGGTCCGGGCAGTTCAAAGGATCCAGCGCCACTTCGATCTACCAAGCGATGTGCTCCATTTTCCTTCCAATCGAGAGCGCCTTCATCTGGGATGGATATCCAACGACAGGAGACTGGGCGCGCTACGACGGCACTGCAGCGGAGACCGTGCTCAAACAAGCGGACTTTGAGGTCGAACTCTTCGATACGCCGCGTAACACGCTCGCGGGATTCAAGGGACGATCCGCATCAAGACCCCTGGATGCGTCACTGATCTTGATGAACTCCAAGGGTTCACATGTGTACTTCGATCTCCCGCAAGCGAGAGAGGGATCCGGCAAGCCGGGTGATCTTCCGATACTCGCACAGCCGAGCGTAATTCACATGGTGCATTCGTTCTCGCTCGCGGCGCCACGAAATCCAAGAACCGTCGGAGGTCGTTGGCTCGAGCGCGGGGTGTACCTCTACGCCGGATCGGTCGACGAACCATTCTTGTCCGGCTTCGTTCCGACGCCGTTCGTTGCGCAGCGACTGCTGGCGCGGATGCCGTTCGCAGGGGCGGTGCACTACGACGATGGTCAAGCGTGGAAGATCACTGTGATCGGAGATCCACTCAAAACCATCAGTCCCTGCGGCACACGATTCACCCAAGTCCCATCCGAGATCTCGCAAGCACTCGGATTGCCGGAGATGGATCTAGAGGATCGCGCCAAAGCGAAACTGAAAGAGAGCGACTTTAACGGGGCGATCAACGACTTCGTGCTCGCGGGGAAAGACGATGCCGTAGTCCGGCTTGGGGGGGCGTTACTCCGCGATCGTCCCGAAGCAATCGACGACGAAGGGGCGAAGTTGGTTCTGCTCGCGGCGTTCCGAAAGCATGAGCATGAGTTGGTGCTCGACGCGTTCGAGCGATTATCTGTCGAGGAGCGCAACGACACGCTCGTGATGGACACGATGTGGCTCGCGGCAAGATACCAACTGACTCGATTGCAAGACCCTCGAGCGATGGCGCTGATGCGAACGCATCTCAGGGAATGGCAAGAGGTCGAGGATGCGGAAGAGCTCGCGATGATCATGAAAGCGGAATCGCGCCAAGAAGCGATCGGATTTATGGAGTCGCTTCGCTCTAAAATCGACAATGCATCGCAGACGAGAGCGCTTAATGCCGCGATCGAGCGTGTAAAGCAGTAAGTCAGATCAATCAGATTCAAGGATTCCTATACTCACCCATGATCCAGCTCGGCGTCAATATCGATCATGTCGCAACCGTCCGCAACGCTCGCTATCCGGGTCAACCTGATCCGATGAACAGCGGCGCTGAGCCTGATCCAGTGCGCGCCGCGCACGAAGCGGAACTCGGCGGCGCGGACTCGATCACGGTGCATCTGCGTGAAGATCGCAGGCACATTATGGATCGTGATGTCCGTTTATTGCGGAATCTGGTGCGCGTGAAGCTGAATCTCGAGATGGCCGCGACTGATGAGATGGTCGAGATCGCGACGCAGATCAAGCCTCACACAGCGATGCTGGTCCCAGAGGGGCGCCAGGAGGTCACGACTGAAGGCGGCTTGGACATCGTGGGACAACGCGATCGGCTCAAAGATGTCGTCGCGAAGCTCAAAGACGCGGGACTGATTGTCAGCGCGTTCATCGATCCCGAAGACGCACAAGTCGATGCGGCGTTTGAAGTTGGGTTCGATGTCTGCGAAGTGCACACGGGTCCATACGCCAAAGCGTTCCATCAATCAGGGGGAGACTTACGACAGCAAGCGCTCGTGGAAGCGATCGAGCATGTACGCCGCGCCGGCGAACGGATCTCCTCCCACGGCATGCGTTTCAACGCGGGACACGCGCTCAACTACCACAATGTCAACCACATCGCGTCACTTAAAGGCATTGATGAACTGCACATCGGTCACTCGATCGTCGCGCGAGCCGTGTTTGTCGGACTGCGCGGCGCCGTCGCGGAAATGAAAAGATTGATGACGCTCTCGAGTCAGTAGAGCGCGCCAACTGCTGCGCGTATAGGTGGGATTACTGAGATCAAAGACTTCATGGATTTTGTGCTTTGAAATTTCCCAGAGTTGGTTATGATTGATCCCATGCCGCGCCGCAATTCTGCAACCAAGTCCGCGCCCGAAGAAGCCGCGGGTCCATTCGTGGATTCCAGCGCCGCGTTCGACTTCCTCAACTCGCGCGTCAATCTTGAGCAGATCCATTCGAGCAAGGTCTCATCGGAGTCCTTCAAGCTCGATCGGATGACAGCGCTCGTTGCGGCACTCGGAGATCCGCACCTCGCCGTACCGGTCGTGCATATCGCTGGATCGAAAGGCAAAGGATCGACCTGCGCGATGCTGGAGAGCTGCTTGAGATCCAGCGGCTACACCACCGGACTCTTTACCAGCCCACACCTCACTGACGAGCGAGAGCGTGTCAGAATCAACGGGCAAAACATTAGCAAAGAGCTGTTCGTCGATGCACTCGCGGTGTGCAAGGACGCCGCGCTCTCCATCGAGAATGACCACGGCAAAGCAACCTATTTCGAGCTTGTTACAGCGTTATCGTTCGTTGTTTTCGCTCAGCAAGCCGTGGACATCGTGATCCTGGAGACTGGATTGGGTGGTCGTCTCGACTGCACCAATGTGGTCAAACCAATGGTGGTGGGGCTCACAAGCATCCAGCTCGAACACACCGAAGTGCTTGGGGACACGCTTGAGAAGATCGCACGCGAGAAAGCCGGGATCATGAAACCCGACGCGCCGGCGATCACTGTTCCTCAGCAGGACGAAGTCATCGAGGTCTTCCGCAATCAGGCGCAGGAAGTCGGATGTCCGCTCAGCGTTCTTGGTGAGGATCTGCTCTACTCGTGCCGATTCCAGTCCGCGACGATGCGTGGTCCGCATCCCAAGGTGTGTGTCGGAGAGGGTGAGGGATGCTTCGAGCACATGTCCGTCCCGCTGCTCGGAGAGCATCAAGGCGCGAACTGTGGTTTGGCGCTCGCGGTCATCCTCGAGCTCCGAAAGCACGGCTTCGATCTCCCAGAACAACAGATCATCGCGGGACTCGAGCACACGCCTCGCGAAGGAAGACTCGAGCAGGTCAAGGCACGCCCAAAGGTGTACATTGATGGGGCGCACACAGCGGAGAGCGTACGCGAAACACTGAACGCTGCTGCTCAACAGGTGAACTTCGATTCGCTGATCCTGATTTTCGGATGCAGTAGCGACAAACGCATCGACAACATGCTCAATGAGTTTGAGACGCGCGTCGATAAGGTGATCTTCACCAAAGCGTCCGGCAATCCGAGAGCCGCGAACCCCGATGATCTCGCGCAGCGCTACACAGAACTGACGAAACGATCGTGTGAGTCGTATCCCGACGCGACGCAAGCGATCCGAGCCGCGGGCAAGACGATCGGTCCCAATGATCTGCTCCTGATTATGGGGAGTTTCTATCTCGCCGGAGAGGTCAAAGCGCTCTTTGAAGCGAAAGCGCAAGCGTCCACATGATCGTGTTGTTGATGCAAATCGCTGTTTTTTAAAGATAAACAGGTATTCCTCGTCTACATTCCCATGTTCTCGCGAAGACACGGCACGGATGGGTTGGTTCTCAGCCATCATCAACGCTCGTGTGCAACTCGCGTTCATCGCACTGATATAATCATTCAGAAAAATAGGAGATTCTGAAATGTTTAGCTCGATCAAAGTCAACGCACGCTCCAAACCCAAAGCGGTCATCGTCGGCGTGTTCAAAGGTCAATCCCTTGATCAGGACACCAAATCACACGACAGCGACGGCTCGATCGCGGCGCTCGTCAAGGGATCCGACTCGTGCGCTGATACCGGATCAGTCACGACACTCTTTCCGAGCGATGGACACCAAGCCGTGTTCGTGCTGGGATTGGGAGACAAGTCCAGCTTCGATGTCGCATCGCTCCGCAACGCGGGAGGCGCACTGGGTCGAGCGATCAGCAAAGCCGGCGTGACAAGCGTTGAGTTCGCGCTCAGCGGTGCGATGAGCAAGCTGTCCAAGAAAGCACAGGTCAATCCATTCGACGCGGGCACCATGCTCGGCGAAGGGTTCGGTCTCGTCTCGTGGAGCTACGACGATCTGCGCGGAACCGCGACCACTGTCACCAAACACCCAGCACTCACTCTCACCGGCTCACACGCGAAGTTCGACGATGGATTCAAGCGTGGGCTCGGATTCGCTGAGGGGTCTAACATCGCGCGGACCCTCTCGCAGACCCCACCAAATATCGCGACCCCGATGTGGATGGCCAATGAGTGCAAGAAGATCGCGCGCAACAGCGGGATGAAGTGCACTGTCATGAGCGGCAAGAAGCTCGAAGACGAGAAAATGACCGGGCTCATCAATGTCGGGAAAGCATCTGAGAATGGGCCTTGCTTGATCCGCATGGAGTACACCCCAGCTCGCGGCAAGTCCAAAGCACCGATCGTCCTGGTTGGCAAAACCATGACCTACGACTCGGGCGGGCTCTCGATCAAAATCAGCGGCGGCATGGTCGGCATGAAGCGCGACAAAGACGGCGGCTGCGGCGTCATCGGCGCGATGCACATCATCGCTAATGTCATCAAGCCAAACCGTCCAGTCATCGCGCTGCTCGCAGCCGCGGAGAACTCGATCTCCGACGAGGCGTACCGACCAGACGATGTCATCGAGTTCCGCAACGGCGTGACGGTCGAAGTCACCAACACCGACGCGGAAGGACGCCTCGTCATGGCCGATGCACTGTGTTGGGCATGCGAGAAGGAATCCCCAGAGTTCGTTGTGGACATGGCGACCCTGACTGGTGGCGTGGTCGTCGCGCTGGGATCACCATTTGCGGGACTTTGGTCCAACGACGATGCGATCGCGCAGAAGTTCATCGATGCGGGACAGCAGACCAGCGAGCGTGTCTGGCGCTTGCCGCTTGATCCGGAGTACTCGAAGCTCATGAAGTCTCCGATCGCGGATATCCTCAACAGCGCTCCGGTCCGCGAGGCGCACCCGATCCAGGGAGCCGCGTTCCTTGAGCACTTCGTTGATGAGGGCGTCAAGTGGGCGCACGTGGACATCGCGGGAACACACGCGACAAAGTCTGCGAAGGGACCGATCAATCCGGGACCGACCGGTTTTGGTGCTCGCTTGCTGGCGCAGGTTGTCGAGAACGGCTAAGCGTTCCGCTACAATCAAGAACCTCAGCACCCGCTCTTCGGAGCGGGTTTTTCATGTGCAGAGTTGCTTGCACAGCCGCACGAACCGCTGGTGCATCCGCTTGCTGCTGGTTTGGTCCCGATGCCTTTCGCATCGAGCCAGCTGCTGAACTTCTTTCCGAGTGCCCACGCGGTGAGGAGGATGAACAGCACGGCGAAGACTTCTTTGTATCCGAATCCACCCATGCCGTGCTCGTGGTGCAGGTTGAGGTCCGCGAGCGTGTCCATGTGCTTGAAGAACGCATCAAAGAGCATGCCGCACGCGAGTGCGATGACGGCGATCGTTGCGAGATAGATCGTCAATGCTTTGACGCCTAGGTCCTTGAGCATCCAGCTCATCGTCGCGACATTGGTCGCGGGACCGGACAGCAATAGAACCAGAGCCGCGCCTGGGGAGAGTCCCGCGACGACGAGTCCGAACGCGAATGGTGTTGAACTGGTGGCGCAGATATACAGCGGGATCCCGACGACGAGCATCAGGAGCATCGGGAGGATGCCTTGTCCGACATGTTCTTCGATCCATCCCTGAGGCACCAGCGCGCCGATCAGCGCCGCCATGAGTAAACCAGCGGTCAGCCAAACAACCAGATCTACGAGCATCACCGAGAATCCGTAGCGGAAGGTCTCAGCGATGCCGCCGATCAATCCACGCTTGGTCGGAGCGGGCGCGGATGAGCAGCACGAATCATTGGTCTGTGGTTCTGATGAACAACAGGAAGTGGTTTGCTTTGGTTCCGATGAACAGCATGAGCTTGTTGCTCTGGATTCAATCGACTCGACGACCCTCGAAGCATCATCCGCGTTGGTGATCGCGAGACCGATCGCGCCCGGATCTTCCATGGAGTCTTCATCTGTATCTTCACGCTTGTGTGTGAGATCAATCAGCAGACCCGCCGTGAGTCCGGTGATGACCGCGATGACGGGACGCGCCAGCGCGAAGACCGGTCCGAACAGTGCCCAGGTCAGCGGGATCGACTCTTCCCCGGTCTGAGGCGTCGAGATCGCGAACGCGGCGCTGGCACCTTTGCTCGCGCCTTGCTTGCGGAGTCCGGCCGCGACAGGAATCACAGAGCACGAACACAACGGCAGCGGGATTCCCAGCAGCGATGCTTTGAGGATCGGGACGATCCCCTTCCCCCCGAGGTGCTTGAGCATCCATTCGCGCGGCACGAGCACATGCACAACGCCTGCGAGCAGGAATCCGAGTACGAGCCAGACAGAGGATTCGGTCAGGATCATCCAGAGTTCAGAGAGGAACGCTTCCATAGATACATGAACTCTATGCGTCTCGGAATTGTTTCGAGATCTCGATCCGGATCAGTTCGTGACCCAGCCGCTCATCGCGAAGTAGAGCGGGATCCCGAGCGTGATGTTGAATGGGAAGGTCAATCCCAGCGCCATCGGGAGGTAGAGTCCCTCGTTCGCTTCTGGAACTGCGAGCTTCATCGCCGCTGGGACAGCGATGTACGAAGCGCTGGCGCAGAGGATCAGGAACAGGAATCCGTCGGCGTGGTCCATCCCCATCATCGCTACGCACGCGAGTCCGACTATTGCGTTGAGGAGCGGGATCAGGATGCTGATCATGACCGCCATCCGCTTTGATCCTGTGATTGATCGAATCTGCTTGCTCGCTGTGAGTCCTGAGTCGAGCAGGAACAGCACGAGCACGCCGTCGAAGATGTCCTTGCTGAATGGCTCGAGTGACTGCCATCCCGCTTGTCCAGTGAGTGCTCCGATGGTGATTGATCCGAGCAGCAGGAACACAGGTCCAGATACCGCGGCTTCGTGGAGCAAATGTTTGAGCTCATGGCGCCGAGATTTGAACAAATCTTTCGCTGAGGATCCTTCACCCATAGCTCGAAACAGCATGACCCCTGTCACGATCGCGGGAGCTTCCATGAGCGCCAGCGCCGCGACGAGATGACCCCCAAACTCGATGTGCTGGACTTCGAGGAACTTTTGCGCGGTGATGAAGGTGACGACAGACACCGAGCCGTATGCGCCCGCCGTGGCGCACGCATCGGCGATGCTGAACTTTGCGAGCCGCAGGATTGGTGCGACATAGAGCGGGATGATCGCTGAGAGCGCCATTGCGACGATCAACGGCATCAGTGTTTCCCAGCTCACTCCGGCGCTGCGGAGTGCGACGCCGCCTTTGAATCCGATCGCCCACAACAGATAGAGCGCGAACAGGCGCGAGAGTTCCTTTGGGATACTCAGATCCGAGCGGACAAGCGTTGCGAGCATCCCAAGAAAGAAAAAGAGGATCGGAGGACTGAGCAGGTTATTGACGAGCGCAGAGGTGTCCATGCGTGGGATCGAGCTCCTATTGGATCCAGCGAGTATAACCAAGATGCTCAGCACGCGAGAAATCCAGATAGAGAACTCGCTGATCGGCACGATCGAGGTTCCGTGATCGATCCGCATCAAGCCCATTTGAATCTGGAACGAATCTCACCCCAAATCGGTTCCAATTCGGCATTTGGAGGCACTATGATGCCCTTCAGAGCCCGGGAATGACTCCCGGCTTCGCTGAGGACACGAGCATGCCCTACACACTGACGCCGGATACCGGGATCGATGTCAACGCCGAGAACATCGACTACATCAAGGACCACATCGACACGGGCGATCGCTGGGTCCTCAACTTCGGTCCACAGCACCCCGCGACCCACACCACGCTCCGGCTTGTCCTCGAACTCGACGGCGAGCGCGTCGCGCGATGCACCCCCCACATCGGATACCTCCACTCCGGATTCGAGAAGCTCGGAGAGCACCTCGACTACAACCAGTACATCACCATCGTGTCGCGGATGAACTACCTCTCGTCCATCTCCAACGGCATCTGCTGGCACCACACCGTCGAGAAGCTTTTCGGGATCGACATCTCTCCCAAATGCAAAGTCCTCCGCACGATCCTCGCGGAACTCGGACGCATCCAGGACCACCTCCTCTGCGTCGGCGCGGCGGGACTCGACGTCGGCGCGATCACCGGCTTCCTCTACTGCTTCAACCCTCGCGAGCGCATCTACGACATCATGGACTATGTCGCTGGACAGCGCTTCCACCCGGATTGGTCGCGCGTTGGTGGAGCCGTGAAAGAAATCCCAGACGAAGCAGTGTTTGTGAAGATGGTCAAAAACTTCCTCCACGGCGTGCTCGAAGAAGCGATCGACGACCTCATGAACCTCGTCGAGCGCAACCGCATCTTCATGGACCGAACCCAAGGCATCGGCGTGCTCACCCACGACGAAGCGATCGCGTACAGCGCGACGGGACCAGTCGCTCGCGGGTCGGGGGTCCGTCGTGATCTGCGTAAAGATGAGCCGTACCTGTGCTACGCGGACAA
Organism: Phycisphaeraceae bacterium; assembly: GCA_009827215.1. Lineage (GTDB taxonomy): Bacteria > Planctomycetota > Phycisphaerae > Phycisphaerales > UBA1924 > UBA1924. The sequence continues at coordinate 5,319 of WUAJ01000032.1, read as the reverse complement.
CTGGGACGGGAACGGCGCTCAAGCGGTCAAGTTCGATGTCCCGATCGCACGCGACGGCGACGCGTACTGCCGATTCCTCGTCCGCGTTGAAGAAATCAAGCAGTCCATCCGCATCATCGATCAGCTCATCGACAACATCCCTGATGGTCCGATCGATGTCTTCGCAGACGAGAAGATGACCAAGCCACCCAAGGGTGAGGTCTACGGCTCCATCGAGGGACTCATCCAGCACTTTGAGCTCATCATGACCAACCGAGGCTGGGACGCCCCAGTCGGCGAGGTCTACGGAGCGCACGAAACCGCCAACGGCGAGCTCGGGTTCTATGTCGTCGGAGACGGCACCAAGTGCTCATGGCGCGCCAAGACGCGTCCGCCAAGCTTCATCAACTACTCGCTCGTTTCCAAGATGCTCGAGGGACACATGCTCGCGGACATCGTCGCGGTCATCGGTTCGCTGAATATCGTCGCGGGTGAGCTCGACCGATGAAACGATCCACGCCGTTGATGTTGTGCGTTGCGGTGTTCGCGTCGCTGTTTGTCGGCGGATGCTCGATCAATCCGACCTACAGCGTCCGAATCATCAACGACTCGCGCACAAACCTCAACGCACGCATCGAGCACGAGCGGAAGTTTGATACCGCGATCATGCTCGAGTCCATGACTGTGCGAGCGGGAGAAGAACGCACGCTCGGACCGGTCGAGTCCCCCCCGATGGAGCGTGTCGTGCTGACCATCGAAGGCACCGGGAGTTCGATCTCCGCGCCGGAGCAGTTCGTGATCAAGCGAGGGAGCTATACGGCTCGGATCAGCACTGGATCGAGCACGAGCTGGGATCCCTACGAGATCAGTCTGACCAAGGACTGAGCGATTCGCTCGATGTTGCAATTGGGTGTAGTCGAATCCCAATGATTCCTTGAAAGCCTTGAGCACAGGAATCAACTCATGAATCATCGACTTGTACTGTTTGTTCTCTTCTCGTTGGGTGTAGCGTGCTTTGTTGGGTTCGGCGCGCTGTATTGGGGCAAGCAAGCATCGACTCAATCCGCATCACAGACGCCGGAAGCTCATCGGATCCATGACGCCTCGATGGAGGTTCATCTGAGCAACACCACGGATCGCGTGGTGTGGGTGTACCACTCCAAATCCGAGCCGATCGATCCGCTGAATCTAAGTGATCAGCAGAGAAAGACGGTGCTTGAGCTCCAGCCATCACAGACCGACAAGATTACCGCTCAGTCGCACACACAGCTCGGAGATGAGCACATCACGCTCCCATTCATGTTTTGGACAATCGATCCAGAGACAGGACACGCGACAATCAGGGGGCCGATCGCTCTCGGACATGGCGTCTGGGAACTCACGATCGTCGATGACCCCGAGGCCGGAGCGTTCTCAATCACCACGACGCAGATCGGGACGGATCCAGAGGTCCCAGTCAGTCCATAAGTCGATGGTCCGAGGAGGGGTCAAGCGGCGAGAAGCCCGCTAGGATTGATCCAACGACGAGAGGACCACGATGCCTTGGATTACCAAAAACTCCGGATCAGCAACGATCGAGACGCGCGATGAGCCGTATCTCACCGCCGAGATGACCAAGAAGCTCCGCGAGGACTACATCCCGCGCTATGCCAAACCCAAGGGCGCCCTCTTCGCGGCTCTTCACATGATCCAGCACCACTACGGCTGGGTCCCCAAGCAAGCGATGAAAGAGATCGCTGAGGTTCTCGACATCGCGCCATCGGAAGTCCTCGACACCGTCACCTTCTACGAAGAATACTGGGAGCACAGCAAGGGCGAGAACCTGATCTCCGTCTGCCGCTCCATCGCGTGCGAGTTCTGCAGCGCGACCGCGTGCACCGAAGCGATCAAAGACAAACTCGGGATCGATGTCGGACAAACCACCGAAGATGGCAAGTTCACACTCGTCGAGCTCGAATGCATCGGTTCCTGCGGCACCGCCCCCGCGGCGCTCATCAACGAGGACCTCCACGAGAACCTCACCCCTGAGCGCACCGTCCAGCTCATCGAGCAGGTCCAGAACGGCACCTACCAACCCGGCGGCACCGGCGCGGTCAAAGAAGACCTCTAAAGCAGACATTCAATCATTCATTTGAGCTTCGCGCACGCTTTGTGTCGCGGACACTTTGTCGTGTGGTCGTTGACCATACCACACGCTTGCATCATTGCATAAATAACGGTCGGTCCGACGAATCGGAATCCTCGTTTCTTGAGGTCTTTTGAGATGTGCTTGGAGAGATCCGTCTGAGCCGGGAGGTCTTTGAGTGATTCGTAGTGGTTCACGATCGGCGTGTCGTCCACATACGACCACATCAGCTCGCTGAAAGTCATTCCCTGCTTGTAGAGCTCGAGGACCGCTTTCGCGTTGTTGACTGTGGATTCGATCTTGAGTCGATTGCGGACGATGGACGGATCGAGCATGAGCCGTTCGATGTCGTCTTGCGTGAACCTTGCGACCTTCTTGGGATCGAACTTCTTGAACAGTTTCCGATACCCCTCGCGTTTGTTGAGGATCGTGGACCAGCTCAGTCCCGCTTGCGCTCCTTCGAGCGTGAGCATCTCGAAAAGGTGGTGCTCTTCGCGATTGGGGACACCCCATTCAGTATCGTGATAGAGGATTTCGGATTCGGTCCGCGCCCATTCGCAGCGATGTTGGTTCTTTGTTGCCATTGGGAACTAGAATAGAGCGTGAAGAACGACAAGGACATCCCGATTTCGAGAGCCGTGGGTCGATTCTTTGGTCACCTCTGGAACGCGACGACCAAGCCCGTCCAGTCGGATTCGGAGTCCAAGATCGTCTCTCAGCAGAGCGAGGAAGCCGACGCGGAGATTCAAGGCCAGAAGGTCACGCTCCGCCGGACCACGATCGAAGAGATCGAAGTGCACGATTCCTAACGCGTTCACGTCGCGTGGACGGACTCCACAACCTCACGCATCCGATCCGCGCTCATCCCGGCTTTGAGATCAGGACGACCACGCTCGATGTCCCACGCGTTGATCACTTGCATCGTTTCTTCCAGTGGTCGTCGCGTGAGTCCCTGATCGATCGCGCGTTGCGATGAGATCCGATACATGAACTGGCTCTCTGCCGGCGCCCAGGTCGGGATGTCCACCCAGGAATTCACTTCCATCGATGCCAAGCGATCCTGATCGACCTCGATCAGCTCGGCTTTGGAATCCAGCGCTTTGTGCGCTCGCGTGATGAAATCGTGCATCTGGAGATTAGTCTCCGGACCCACAGCGTTGTAGATCCCTGAAATCTCGTGCTCGATGGTCCGCAAGAAGAACGCCGCGAGATCGCGCGAGTCGATGAACCCCGCGAGTCCCGATGGCGGAGCGGGGATGACCATCGCGTCGAGCGTCGAGAGCATCCGCGCCCACCAGGTCACGCGATCGGTCGGATCGTTGGGTCCCGCGATCACTGTTGGGCGGATGATCGTGTGGTTCTCTGGATACCAAGTTCGGACGACCTGTTCGCAGAGGACCTTGAGTCCGCCGTATGTCTCGCCCGTGACTTCTTCGACGCTCTTGTGTTCGAGATCGATCAGCTTCGAGTCCTCGTCAGGGACCTCGTCCTGGCTGTCTTTGTCGTACACGCTGATCGTCGAGGTGAACACATACCGATCGCACGCGCCCTTGAGTAGTTCGCAGCTCGCTTGAGTGACTCTCGGGACATAGCCGCACATATCGAGCACCGCATCGAAGCGTTCCCCGGCTTCGATGAGCTTCTTGATCTCATCGAGCCCCGCCCCATTCTCGGGATCGCGATCGCCGACGAGTCGACGGACGCTCTCAGGGAGTCCGGGATTGGTGGGGGAGCGGTGCAGGAGCGTGATTTCGTGTCCTGACTGGATCGCGAGGTCCACGAACGCTCTGCCGCTGAACTGGGTGCCGCCGAGTACGAGTATCTTCATGCACGAGCATACCTCCGCGAGCGTGGATCGATGCACAATTCGGGGTCTCAGCCGGCTAGAATCGACCAACTTGCCCTTACTCAGGTCTGGAGCCGATCAATGCCCAAAAAAGCATGGGACAACTCACTCTCCGAGCACATCTTGCTCAAGCGCATCCCCACCGCCCCGTTCGGGCACATCCGCGATCGCCACGTCGTTGGATACGACGAGTATGTCAAGACGGGCGGCTACGAGGGGCTCCGCAAAGCGCTGACCATGAAACCAGAGGACGTGACCTCTGAAGTCAAAGACTCCGTCCTGCGCGGACGAGGCGGCGCGGGATTCCCCTGCGGTCTCAAGTGGACCTTCCTCCCAGACGCCGACGGCGGAGAGCGCTACCTCGCGATCAACGCGGACGAATCCGAGCCGGGCACCTTCAAAGACCGTCTCCTCATGGACTTCGATCCCCACGGACTCCTCGAAGGCATCGCGATCTGCATGTACGCATGCCGACTCAATAAGGCGTACATCTTCATCCGAGGCGAGTATCACCACCAAGCCAAAGTCCTCGAAGACGCGATCAAAGAAGCGTACGACAACGGCATCTTCGGTGAAAAAGGACTCATCAACCAAGGCGGCAACGCATCGGGTGACGCGTTTGTCGCGGACTGCTACGTTCACCGTGGCGCTGGCGCGTACATCTGCGGCGAAGAAACCGCGCTCCTCGAAGGCATCGAGGGCAAACGCGGCTGGCCACGCATCAAGCCTCCGTTCCCGGCGATCAAGGGTCTATTCGATCGTCCGACGATCATCAACAATGTCGAGACACTCGCGCACCTGCCTTGGATCATGACCGAGGGCGCGAAAGCATTCTGCGAGCTCGGGGTGGAATCCACAATCGGCGGTCCGCCTTCCTACGGCACAAAGCTCATGGGCGTCTCGGGACACGTCGAGAAGCCGGGCTGCTACGAGCTCGAGCTCGGCATCCCGCTCCGCACACTCATCGAGGACTACTGCGGCGGCATGCGAGGCGGCAAGAAGTACAAAGCCGCGATCCCAGGCGGGGTCTCGATGGGTATCCTCGGGACCGATCAGTACGAAGCCGAGATGGACTTCGACATCGGACGCAAATACGGCGTGCTCGGACTGGGAACCTCGGGACCAACCGTGTTCGACGAGGACACCTGCATGGTCTCCGTGACACGCAACATCACACGCTTCTTCAAGCACGAGAGCTGTGGACAGTGCACGCCTTGTCGCGAAGGGTCGGGATGGCTGTACCAGATCATGACGCGCATCGAAGCGGGAGACGCGAAGTCCAAGGACCTCGATCTTGCGCGTGAGATCGCGGGATCGATGGGATCCATGCCCGGCACGACCATCTGTGGTCTCGCCGACGGCAACAGCT
>WUAJ01000310.1 GCA_009827215.1 Phycisphaeraceae bacterium | reverse complement strand
CATCACCAATCTATTCGACAATCGAAACACCAAACTCCCTCCGAGAATGGACAACCATCGGCTCAACACTCTTTGTAGCAGATCATGACTCCGGGATGCTGATTTACGATATCTCAGACCCCACCAATCCCATTCTGACAAGCACATACACAGACAGTGGTCGAGTGTTCAGTATCTTTGTATCGGGAACGACAGCCTATCTCGGGACCAGCGAAGGTCTTCATATCGTTGATGTCTCAAATCCAGAGATGCCAACATTTCTAGGAACATACGAACACGCTTCCCTCTCTGTGAACTATCTAAACATGGTTGGGACAACCTCGTACTTCTACGGCAGTGCGCAGAACGATTATCGACTCTGTATTGCCGACCTAACCGATCCCCAATCGCCAACCCTACTCTCAACTTATGCAACTGTTTCAATGCGGGATCTCACAGTCGTTGGCACAAATGCCTACTACATCACAAGCCACAGTCTCTACACAGTTGATGTTTCCGATCCCCTAACTCCCGTCCAGCTTGGTTTCTACACACACCTTACTCCAGCCTCCACTCGATTGAGGAAGATAGAGGTGTCCGGAAACATCGCCTATGTCACAGATGATTTCTACGGTCTCCATATGATTGATATCTCAAACCCATCCTCTCCAACACTGCTCAACTCGATTCAAATCGACGAGTTCCCGAGAGATGTCGCTGTTGTCAATAACACAGCGTATCTGGTAGATAACACTTATGGCCTGAGATCTTACGATATCGAGTTCCCAACACTCCCAGTCTTGACCGGCTCGTACAAAACACCGAACTCGGCATTCGCTATCTCAGTAGGAAACTCGATTGCAATCATCTCAGACTACACTGACGACACATCAAGTATGCTCATGCTCGACCTCTCCGACTGCCCCCCAATCTGCCCCGCAGATCTCAACAACGACGAAGACCTCAACTTCCTCGATATCTCAGCTTTCCTCAGCGCCTTCTCCAACACAGACCCCGTAGCCGACTTCAACCAAGACGGCAACTTCAACTTCCTCGACATCTCCGAGTACCTCAACGCCTACGCACAAGGTTGCCCATAATCGGAAGTCACATCCCACGAAAAAAGACCCATCCGATCGGATGGGTCTTTTCATTACATAAACAGCATCTCAGCCGTAATCTTAACTTTGAGGGGCGCGCTTGTCCCGCTCGATCTCCGCGTACGCATTATGCGAGTGGATCGACTCGAAGTTCTCCGATGAGATCGAGTACTGCACGACGCGATCATCGTTGTTCAGACCCAGCGCCAGATCGCGGATGATGTCCTCAACGAACTTCGGATTCTCGTACGCCTTCTCCGTGACATACTTCTCATCAGGACGCTTGAGCACCGCGTACACCGGATGACTCGCCGCCGCTTCAAGCTGCTCAACAAGATCCTCGATCCACATAAACCCATCGGTCCGCACCGCCGCCTCGATCCGGCAGCGTTGGTTATGCGCCCCGTATTCCGAGATCTCCTTCGAACATGGACACAAGCTCGTCGCCGGCGCCGCGACCCGCATCACGAAATCCTCGTGACTGTTCGCCGTGCATTCGAAGGTCACCTCATAGTTCATCAAACCCTTCTGCCCCGTCACCGGAGCAGGCTTCTCAATGAAGTAAGTAAACGAAGCCTCAAAGTGCGCCTCGCTCGCGTTGAGCCGCTCCTTGATCGCTCTAGTAATCGTCGGGATGTCCTCCGGACGGAAAGGAGAGCACTGATGCTCATTGAGTACCTCTAGGAAACGCGACATGTGCGTCCCCTTCTTCTCCTGAGGCAGCGCCACATACATATTGATCGTCGCAACCGCCGTCTGCTCGCCCCCATCCCGCGTCGCAAGACGCATCGGATAGACCACCTCTTTCACCCCGACCTTATCGATCGCGACCATCCGATCGTCCTGTGTCCCCTGCACATCAGGCATCCCCGACGCAGTCGTCGCCTTCGGCTCAGATTGGCTACCCATTCGACCGGAAGTCCCTTGATTACAATCGGTTGTACAAGACAAAGCTGTGCTCCAAGCAGTGATACAAGTGGTCAAGTGTCCGCGTCAGCCAAGCAATCCTCGGCACGCTGGGTTCGCTCAGTATTCTAGACAGACGCAAGAATCGAAACCCAACTCATTCAAGAAGGACTTTGCTTGCTCAATATTCCGAAAAACACCAGCATCAAGCCACAGCGTGCGCCGCTTGCTGTCGTGCCACAGAAGATTCCACCCACGAATATCCAATAGGTGTCCCGATCAACGCCCCGCCAACCCATCCGAGCGAGGACATCAACATCCATCCCGGCGCTTCCCCAGAAGCGATCGCTTCCAGAATCTTCCCCCCGCCTGGAATCACCATCGAAATCATCGGCCCCACCGCAGCCCCCAACATCACCCCCAGAATAACAGGAACCAACGACAAATCAGGTTCCCTCGACCGCTCATTCTTGAGTGCATGATTCTTGAGCACAAACCCACCCGCAACTCC
>WUAJ01000309.1 GCA_009827215.1 Phycisphaeraceae bacterium | reverse complement strand
TGGAGAAGATCCCGGTTGCTCGGAAGATGGGGTCTGGAGGTGGTTGGGTTGGCTCTGCCGGTTGGGTGGATGCGGTTTGCTCGTCGCGCTGTTCGCTTTTGTTTGCTTGGGTTGGTGGCGCGATCGGTTCGTTGGTGATCGGGTCGGTGCGCTGGGCGACTTGTTCGGCGCGTCCGAGCGTCGACTCGAGGACCTTGCGGACGCGGGATTCTTTGCGATCGGTTTCTGGGACTGGGAGGACTCGATCGGATCGGGCGACTTGCTCGGCTGTAGAGATGGTTGAGGGGGGGAGCTCTTTTGGCGCCCAGCGGAGAGTTTGTTGATGAGTAGGCTGCTGGGGTTCTTGGTCGAGCAGGCGCTGGTTGTAGAGGGTTTGTGAGCGCTCCATGAACTCGACGAGGTCTTTGCGGTTTGGGGGTTCGTTGAGTTGTCCGCCGAGGGTGAGTTTGATGGTGTCTTGGAGGTTGATGATGGCTCGGACTGGGACGCGGTCTCCTTTGAAGGAGCCGTCGTTGGAGGTGAGTTTTTCAAAGATCCCGAAGAACTGGTAGGTGTTTGCGTCGATCGGACGCAACCAGATGTCGGCTCTGCGGGCGCTGAGTGCTGAGCCTCCGACGGTGACGCGGACATCGCGGTCGAGGACGATGCGGTTGGTGTTTCCCGATTTCCAGACCCAACCCGATTCCGCAGCGAGGGCGATGATCCCGGCGATGGGTTCGACGGCAAGGGTGATGTCGTCGAATGATTGGCTGGTGGGCTGCTGATTGGCTTGTTGCTGGCTGTTGCTTTGGTTCAGGTTTGCTGATGCGGCGAGGGAGCAGGACGAGCCGGCACAGATCGCGAGGGCCGCGATGATGGAATGTGCGGTTGTCCTGGGTGTGGGCATGGCGGGTCCTGCGTGAGATGCCGGCTTGGGTCGGGATCGTTTGGGTCGATCTATCGTATGGCGCTTGGAGCGAATCACAAGTCGATCACTACCCTAGGCATGGAAGTTGCTCGACCACGCTCTATACTCGTTCTATGAGCACACACACCTCCCGTCGGATGATCTCCCAGATGAACCCCTCAGAGCGTCTTGACGGCGTCTTCGCGATCGCGAACGCTCAGCAGGGGATGACCAAGAACGGCAAGCCTTACCTGCGCTGCTTGCTTGGGGATGCGTCTGGACAGACGGCGGGACGGATGTGGTCGATCGACGAGGCGCATTTCCAGCGCCTCCCGACGGACGGCTTCGTGTGGGTCGAGGGCGAGACGCAGGCATATCAAGGTGAACTCCAGATCATCATCCACACGATCGAGGCGCATGATCCGAGTCCGGAGGAGCTGCGTGAGCTGCTCCCGAGCTGTGAGCGTGATCCCAAGGAGATGTTCAGCGAGGTCGTTGAGATGCTTCAGACGCTGGAACATCCCGCGATGAAGGCGCTTGCGGATGCGTACCTGAGCGATGAGTACCTGATGGACGCGTTCCGGACCGCTCCCGCTGCGGTGCGTCTGCACCACGCATACCTTGGTGGTCTGCTTGAGCACACGCTGACGCTGATGCAGATCGCGGACAAGATCTGTCCGCTGTATCCGAAGATCAATCGGGACATCGTGCTGATGGGGTTGTTCCTGCATGATCTCGGGAAGACCAGAGAACTGTTTTATGATCGCGGGTTTGGGTACTCGGATCGTGGTGAGTTGATTGGGCACCTCGTTGAGGGCGCGATCATGCTCCATGACAAGGCGCAGCAGATGATGCGTGAGAGCGGGACGCGGATGCCTGCGGGGGCGATGACGATCTTGCAGCACATCATCATCTCGCATCACGAGCGTCCTGAGTATGGGGCCGCGAAGATCCCGTCGTCTCCGGAAGCGGTGCTGGTCTCGCAGATCGACAACCTCGACGCGAAGACGGTAATGACCATCGCGGCGGCTCGTCCGGAACGCGAGAACACGGCGCTGGGTGGGAACTTCACTGAGAAGAACTGGGCGCTTGGGACGAAGGTGTACAAGCCCGATCCGCTGGCCGATTAAGCCTGGCACCTTCTGCAACTTATATTTGACTCACCAAGGCACCCAAATTCCCTGTGGGGGGATGATGAGTTCCTGTGTGCTTGGTTCGGTTGGGTTTACGGGCAGCCCTCTGCGTAGGACTGGAGGAAGGCGGAGATGTCGAGGAAGTTGAAGGAGCCGTCTTCGTTGAAGTCGATCGCGAACTTGAGGAAGGCGCTGACGTCGAGGAAGTTGAGGTCGCCGTCGAGGTTGATGTCTGGTCGGCAGAAGCGTTCAAGGATGTAGAAGCGGCTGTCGTTGAGCTCATCAGTCGTGGTGTTGTCCGATCCGCTTGCGAGGATCACGCCGTCTTGGATGTGGACGGTGCGACCGAATCCGAGACCCTCGAAGTTGCCGGTGCTTGGGAGGACTTTCTGTATGAGCTCGAGGGTGTCCATGTTGTAGATATAGACGGCTCCTG
>WUAJ01000308.1 GCA_009827215.1 Phycisphaeraceae bacterium | reverse complement strand
AGTTGGAAAAGGCCGCCTCGGGGTCGCAAACACAGTCCTTGGACAAACCTTCACCCTCTCAGCTTGTTCAGGGGTCATCGTCGGCTTCGGAATTTGGCTCCTCGTCCCTATCGTCACCAAAGCACTCAACATGTCGCAGCAAGCGTCTGAGTTCTTCTCTCAGTACATGAGCATCATCGCAATGGGTGTTCCCGCGGCCTCAATCTTGTTTGGGATGATCGCGTGCTCTCGCGGAGCAGGGGATTCGATCTCTCCACTCAAAGCAATGATTGCTCGCAATGTCGTGAACATACTTGTGAGCTGGGGCCTATCCGGAATCACAATTTACAACATGACCTCCCCACTCGGGATCAATATGGGGATCGCAGGCATCGCGTGCGGCACTGTCGCAGGAGACATCGTCGGCGTGCTCTACATCACACACATGGCGCGATCAGGGAAGTGGTCCATCCGGCTCAAGTTCATCCGGATGAAGCCACACCTGCTCACCATTCAACGCTTGTTCAGACTCGGGATACCCAACTTCCTAGAAACATTCGGTCTCTGGATCGGGAACTTCGCGATCATTCTGTTTGTGGGTTTCCTCACAGTCCAACTCAATCAAGACGGCTTACTTGGTGCCCACATCATCGGGATTCGCATCGAAGCGTTCAGTTTCATGCCAGGCTTCGGCATGGGGATCGCCGCGGCTACCCTAGCCGGACAATACCTCGGGATGAAACGCCCCGACCTTGCGAAAAAAGCGGTGTTCCGTTGTACGCTCATCGCAACGACGATCATGGGTGCGATCGGAGTCGCCTTTATTCTCATCCCTCACCAAATTACCAAGCTGCTCTCAGAGCAAGAACTCCACCAACAGATCGTCCCGAATCTGCTCATCATCTGCGGCATCGTGCAGATCCCGTTCGCGATCTCCATCGTCTTCCGCTCAGCAATGCGTGGAGCAGGGGATGTGAAGTTCGTCATGGCACTGACATGGACCGCGACCTACATCATCCGCTTACCGATCGCGTATGTCCTCTCCGGAGTGGATATCCCGATCCCTGAAATCTTCGGCGGCGGCGTCATCGAGAACCCCAAGCTGCTCAAAACCATGCTCGGCGTTGAGCCTGGACTGACCGCACTCTGGATCGGACTCTGCAGCGAGATGTTCCTGCGAGGGATCCTCTTCGCCGCACGCTTCTTCCAAGGCGGCTGGCTCAAAGCCAAGGTCTAACTCCCCCACTACTCGTAAGAACACGAAACTCTGACCGACGCGGCACATACTTTGTGACGACATAAAGAAACCCCCGACACCGAGGTGCCGGGGGTTCTGTTTTGTAGAAGATGAAATCTTCAGATCATCAAACGATGATTATGGGCAGCCTGCTGCGTAGGAAGCGAGGTATGCCGAAACATCGATGAAGTTCAGCGTACCGTCTGGGCTACCGTCTGGGTTACCAGCGAGGTCAGCGACAGCAAGGTCACCAGCTGCGTATGCAGCGAGGTATGCCGAAACATCGATGAAGTTCAGCGTGCCGTCTGGGCTACCGTCTGGGTTACCAGCGAGGTCAGGAGCACAAATGTCGCCTCCTCCGTAAAGGATGGTCTGGAAGTGAGCAGCTGGAGTGTACTGACCGGAGGTTGGGTCAGCAACACACTCGAGACCACCGAAGAAGAAGGTACCAGCGATGGTCAGGAGACCTGAGCCGTCTGGATTCTCTGTGGTACCGAGAGCGAATGCGTCCTCAGTAGCACCAGCGGTAGGACCGGTACCGACCCAGTCCCATCCACCAGCGGTGTCCATTTCAGCCATACCTGGGGTAGGTGAACCGAACACGATACCTGCGGTTGCGAGTGCTGCTGGGTCACCGTCGATACCTGTTTGGGTATCGCTGTCCGAGTCAGCGTTGTCAACATCGATGGTACCTGGCTGGTTGAACTGGATTGACCAGCCCCAGTCAGCGAGGCTGTCGCCGTCAGGATCGATGTCAGGGATCGAGTCCGAGTCAGCGTCGTTGAGGTCCATACGTGCGTTGTGGACTGCAGCGCCCTGGAGGTTGGAATCGGTGTCACCGAGCTCGAAGGTGAGGGAGCTCGCGAAGGTCGCACCGAGGTCGATGTCTGCTGTGAAGAAGACGAGGGTCGCGGTGTCCACAGGGAACTCACCTGGGAGGCTGAAGAAGGTGAACTGGATGATTGGCAGAGCGATCGAATCGAGCTGTGGCGAGCGACCGTTCATGCCGTCCCAGTAGGTCCAAGTACCAGCGAAACCTTCGATACCGTCAGCGTTGCTGTCGGAGTCGGTGTCGGTGTCAGCGTGGTCAGAGACCCAGTGGATCTGAACACAGTCAACAACTGTGTCGAATGCGATATCGCCCCAGTCGATGTTGATTGCGTTGAGCGCCAGCGAAGTGGTCGCGTCTGC
>WUAJ01000307.1 GCA_009827215.1 Phycisphaeraceae bacterium | reverse complement strand
CTTCCGATCTGACCAGGTCACAGCGTTCTTGTTCTGGACCCACTCGAAGTAGGACACGGTCACACCACCAGCGTTCGCGAGGATCGCTGGGATGACCTCGATGCCACGCTCGTCGAGCTTGCGGTCTCCACCTGGATCACACGGAGCGTTCGCGGCTTCAGCCATGACCTTACAGTCGAGCCATTCCGCTTGCTTCTCTTTGATCATCTGCTCAAGAGCACCAGGAATGAAGACATCAACCGGCGTGCGGTAGAAGGTTTCTTCGTCGATCGCGTCTGCCTTGTCGTATCCAGCGACGCCGCCGGTCTTCATGTTGTACTGGTAGAGTTCCTTACAGTCGATGCCGTTGTCGTTGCGGATCCCGCCGGTGTGGTCCATGACCGCGACGATCTTGGCGCCCATGTCCTGAAGGATCTGTCCGCCCCAGCCGTTCACATTACCGAATCCAAGGAGCGAGACTCTCATGCCTTGGAGGGGGATGCCGATGCCTGGGAGCATCTCAGCGAGCGTGTCCGCGACGCCCTGGCCGGTTGCTTTTTCGCGTCCGGCGGAACCACCAAACTCGACCGGCTTGCCGGTGACACAGCGGAGCGCGTCGTGGTGCTGGTGTGCGGAGGACATCATGTAGGTGTCCGCGAACCACGCCATAATCTGCGCGTTGGTTCCAACATCCGGCGCTGGGATGTCGACATCCGGACCGATCTGGTCCATGATCGCGCTGCAGTAGCGGCGGGAGAGTCTTTGGAGTTCGCCCTCAGAAAGTTCACGCGTATTGACTTTGACACCACCCTTGCCGCCTCCGAATGGGATGCGGACAACAGCACATTTCATCGTCATCAGGAACGCGAGCGATTTGACATCATCGAGGTGGACATCAGGGTGGAATCGGAAGCCGCCTTTGTATGGGCCGCACGCATTGTTGTGCTGGATGCGGTATCCCTTGAAGAGCTTGTGGTGCCCGTCGTCCATCTTGACTGGGAAGTGAACCATGATCTCGTTCTTAGGTTGAGCGAGAATGATCCGCGTGCGGTGCTTGAGGTTAATGAGTTCCGCGGCTCCCAGCATCGTGTTCACAGTCTGGGTGTACAGGTTGTTGGGATCATCCGGGAATCCGAGTTCATCGGTGACCGATCCGCGGGGGAGCTCTGTCGCTGTTGCAGTCATATGTATGCATCCAGTCAAGCGTCCGGTGTAAGCCGGGCGGGCGTCTCACGCCTTGTGACGCAGCACCCGATCGCACAGATCCGATGACGCGCTGCCCATCGTCATCGGGCGGCAAAACGACAGCCGCCGGGACTTGAATCATACCCCTTCTCAGTTCTTCTCGGGCTGTTTTTCTGGATAAGCAGGGAGGTATTCTTCAAGAGATTTTGGATGGGTTTCTCCACAAGAACAGCGATGGCTCGATCCTCCCATCCGATGGCGAAAAATGGAACTGTTTAAATTGTCGAAATCTCCGTAATTCAGTGCCTGTACAGGTTTTCTGATTGTCTTGGAGGTTCTATCCTCTCTTCCCGCTTTCGGAGCAATACCGAGGCGGGATCGGCTTTCGTGCGCCGCTGGATGGTCTAGCAGCGCCAACAACGCAACCCAAGCCGCTTCCATGAGGGAGCACCCGACTTGATCTGTTCCAAGATTGATTCGGTGATCAAGATCGACAACGCTCGGCCGACGGCGTCAATCCTTGATCAATCTGTCCGCTCGCGGGCAGGGAAGGAACCAAAAAATATGATCGATGAAAATCTAATCGCTTCACTCGGTATCAACGACGACGAAGCGATGGCACTTCTGGGCGAAGCCTTCGGCGGATCCGACAGCTCTGACCAGATGGATTCGATTCTCACTGAACAAGCCACCGATCTGACCTCGGGCAAGCTCATCAAGGGCACTGTGATCGGATTTGCGGGTGACGATGTCGTAGTTGATGTCGGACTCAAGAGCGAAGGCTTGATCGACAAGGATGAGTTTGAAGACATGACCGGTCTCAAGATCGGTGACGAAGTCGATGTGCTTCTCGAATCGCTCGAGAACTCAGAAGGCATCGTCGAACTCTCCAAGCGCAAAGCAGATCGTCAGATCGCTTGGCAGCGCATCGTTGACACTACCAAAGAAGAGGATGTCATCGAAGGTATGGTCATGCGGAAGATCAAAGGCGGTCTTCTCGTGGACATCGGTGTCCCTGTGTTCCTCCCGGCATCGCAGGTCGATATCCGCCGTCCACACAACCTCGATGAGTTTGTTGGACGCAAAATCCGTGCAGAGATCCTCAAGATCGACACCGAGCGTCGCAACATCGTGATCTCGCGTCGCCGTCTCGTTGAGACCGAGCGTGCAGAAGCGAAGCGTCGCTTGATGTCCACCCTTGAAGAGGGCCAGATCGTCAAGGGTACTGTCAAGAACATCGCGGACTTCGGTGCGTTTGTTGATCTCGGCGGCATCGATGGGCTCCTCCACATCACCG
>WUAJ01000306.1 GCA_009827215.1 Phycisphaeraceae bacterium | reverse complement strand
CTGCGAGCAATGTTGGGATGCTGGAGCCCGGAGAGAACACGTCGTTCGCGCTCAAATCTCCGGATCGCATCATCGGTGTCCATGCCACGCTTGACAACTTTGATGGCTACACGACCGCCAAAGCTCCTATCGATGCGCGTTGCGACATACACAACTCCCATTCCACCTCGACCGATCTCATGAAGGATCCGGTACGCTCCGATGACCTCAGGAGCCGCAGGTATATTCTGTCCTTTTTGGAGCCGCTGCGATGCTGGAAGGGTCGCGAGAGTCTCATCATCAATGCTGAAGTTGTCTTCGTTGTTGAGCATCCACTCAAGGTGGCTTCTCAAGTCTTGGTATTCGTGTGGGAGCTCCGCGAGGAAAGTTGCTCGATCTTCAGCTCCAAGTTCCAGAGCTTGCTCATAAAGCTTTCGGAGTTTCTCAATATTGAACGGAGTTTCAGTCACATGGATCTCCGATGTCCTGTAGTCCTAGTCGATGAATAGCCAGGTTACCTATTCTTGTCGTATCCTGCAAGCATCGAGCGTAGCCAAGTCATTGCGAATCTAGCATCAGATTTTACAGTTCCAGTTGATACATCCAAAGCCTGAGCAGTTTGCTCGATAGTCAACCCAAGGAAAACACGGTACTCAATCACACTTGCACATCGACGATTCTGCGAAGCAAGTCTTTCCAGTGACTCATGAACAAGCTCAATCTCGTCTGGTTCAAAAAGATCAGCTGCTGGCACAGATACATGATCGAGTGGTATTCGTTCGAAGCCAGCTCCGCGTTTGAGCCGACCACGCTTGCGAGCATGATCGATAAGTAAGCGTCGCATGATAAGTGCAGCCGTGTTTAAAAAGTGCTCACTACTGAGCCATGTCTGATCAACGCCTTCAGCGATTCGGATAAATGCATCATGGACAAGAGCGGTCGGCTGAATCGTTGCACCGGGTCGCTCGTGCCGCATCAGCTTCTCTGCAGCAAAGTGCAGCTCGCTGTAGACCTGATCGTACAGGAACTCGGCAGCTTCCCGGTCACCTTCCTGAGCTCGGTGTGCGAGAGTTGTTAAATTTTTGTCTAAGGACATCATGTCGCCCATTCTATCAGGTCTCTGAAACACGGAACTCACACCTCTTAAAATACAATCCATGCGTTTGAGACTGAGCACATTCAGTGTTGTCCATTCGATCGGATGATGTAGTTGCATGAACACGCTTCGCTCCTGGGACGCAGCACAATCCCTCTGTTAATGGGACGTGCGACATCTGTGAGAGAATGGTCAGAAGTTTTGGGCAAAATTTGTCCACTCCACCTCCGTTGTCGCATCAATTTGTAGAAAATTTCACACAATATGGGAGATTCCACCGTGAAACGCGATATCTGCATAAAAACGACTGCCAAATCTCCTAAGCCCCATTCGTCGTTGGGGATTCACTTGGGTATTAACAAAGAAGTCCATCTATCCGAGTCCAACAGTTTCCAGCCAGTACAAAAGTACTTTCATTTCACATCACGATCGGTTAAATTTTACCCACACCATTTGAGCATCAAAGGTGTGAGTGACTTTCTAGGTAGATTCGGTAAGGTCTTCAATATGACTCATCGTACATTCAGGAGTATATACATTGTAAGTGCATTATTTGTGGCACTGATCACATCACCTGCAACTGCACAATCAGATGATATAGATGTTTTGTTTTGTACTTTCACAACCCAGAGTGCACCAGGATGGGTAGATTTGGATGAAGCTGATGGACCACCAGATGGTGTTTGGGCAAGAGCCCCAGAGTCTGTCACTGCCAGACTTATTGGTCTAGAATTTGCAAATTACACCAGGCAACCGAACTACCGAATCGTTCAAGTCATTGCTCGAGCGTGGGTCCGTTATAACGAGAATACATCGAACAACTTTTTGCGTTTCGCAGATGTCTCAGGAAACTTCCCAAGTATTGGGCCATTCGATCTCGGGCCATGGAATCAGGCTGCGGGCGATACGAATTTCCGACTCATCAACTTTGATTTTACAGCTGAGGATTCGAACTGGTCGGAAGCCGATGTAAACGCTGTATCTTTCCAGATCAGACGCAGGAATGCGAATGACGGACGAGGTGGGTTACGCGTTGATTCACTTGAGTTGTATGTTCGCGCTGTATACGACCCAAGTCTCAACGAAGATGGTGATGGTGACGGCGTCCCTGTACTATCCGATTGTGACGATTCAAACCCGAATATCTGGCAAATAGTCAGAACTTACCCTGATGCCGATCAGGATGGATTTAATGATGGAGGGAGTGGGCGTGATGATTGTGTTGGTAACTCAATTGATCCGGGTCGAACAACAAACGCCACATTAGATAACTGTCCAGGAACACACAACCCGAGCCAAGCCAATCAAGATGGGGATCAGTTCGGCGATGCATGTGATGTGGACCGAGACGGCGATGGAGTCGAAGGGAGCTACTCCAGATCGG
>WUAJ01000305.1 GCA_009827215.1 Phycisphaeraceae bacterium | reverse complement strand
GCGTAGCTCCCGATACGGATCAGATCAAATCCGCCACCGGTGAATCCGACATAATCGCCTGTTGTTGCATCAATGTCAAACTCCGAAACAAGCGATTCTCCGTCGTATAACTGGACCCAGAGGTACATGGTCCCGACTTCAAGAGGTGACCAGCCACTGCTGATCTGCATGTCCATGTCTGAAAAATCCTCGCCGCTGACGAGCGAGATATCGACGAGTTCCAACGCACCGGTGCTCGCGTAGAACATCTCGGAGCCATCGAGACCCGGTGCGTTCCAACTGTAGTAATCTCGGCTCACGCTTACTTCGAGACCACCCTCTTGGTAGCCATCGAGCGACTGTTCGTCGATCAAGCCATTGAAGTCTGCGGAGTGGGTGACATCCTCGATCATGGTTGAATCACTGGTGTAAGTCGCGATGTCCGCATTCGATGCTCCAGCGATCGCCGCAATAGTCACCAGCCCAAGTAGTCCTTGATTGTTCATGTCATGTCTCCCCAAATGAGATCTCTGCGTGGAAGCGAGTACAGACCCTGCGCTCAGGTTTTCCCTAAAGAGACACGCAAATTGCTCTCTCTGCCAGTGAGTTGCCAGAATTTCAGGGTGAATTGATCTATCTGATGTTTGTCAAGTATGGGGCGGGAACAGTGAAATTCGGCCCTTTGAAAGGCTTGAGTATTCCAGGTGTTAATCTGGGTAATTTCGTATCTGGAATCTCAAACGATGTTCTCATTTTCATGGCATCCTCTCAAAGCTGAGGTACTTTTGGGCAAATAGGTACAACACCTCTGATTTGTTGGGGAGATTTACGCCATGGCTTTGAAAATGCGAACACTTACTCTGTCGATCGTGATGGGAACCCTTGCGCCTTCGGCAGTTGCTGGTCCAGACTGGATCGAAGACGGCGACGCCGGGAGCACACTCGGAGATGCACAAGACGCAACATCCGTCGGTGAACTCCAAACCATCGCGGGCACTCTCGGTGGAGTTGATACCGAAGATGTATACAAACTTGTCATCCTCAATGGAGACAACATCGGCGGTGCAGTTCAGTTCGGACTGACACTCGACAGCGGACCAGATCAGAACTTCAATCCCGCGCTCTGGCTCTTCGACAGTGAAGGTTTCGGAGTGCTGGGCAATGATGACGACCCGATCCTTGGTGGTCCCGATGCACGCTTGACGACACCATCTACCGATGGCGTCACGCTGCTCCTTCCTCCAGGTGTTTACTTCCTCGCAATCACTGAGAGCGGGAATGTCCCACTGAGTTTCCGTGAGAATTTGGGTCTTGGTGACTCTGGAGGCACATTCGAAGAGATCTTCTCATTCGACAGCTCAACCGAAGTCTCTGGTCCTGACGGGATCGGTGCAGACAACCCACTCGCGGCATGGACTGGTGGTGAAGGAACCGCTGGTGGATACGGCATTGATATCACGCCAACACCAGGGAGTGCTGCAGTCTTCGCATTTGCAGGGGTCGCAATGAGCCGTCGTCGCCGCTAAAGCGATTTCCATTTTGAAACAACTTCAAGCATCGGAAGCCGTCTCGGTTTCCGATGCTTTGCTTTCTATGATCTGTAGCACGCGCCGCGCAACATTCAGCAGGCGCTCGTCGCCGAGCAGTTCTCTCACTCGCACTGCTTCTTGAGCATGCGGGACTGCTTCAGAATATTGCTTGTTGTGGTAATACGCTTCGGCAAGCGTCTGTTGAGTCTCAGCGACCGATGCCGTGTCTGTACCCAGCAGCAACTGTTTCAGATCAAGCGCCTCATTGAGCTTCTGGATCGCTTCTTCATGCTTGCCAAGCTGGATCAATGTGCCCCCAAGGCTATCAAGAGTCTTTGCGAGCCAAACTGGTTTCGGATCGTCTTCAGGTTGATTCTGAAGAATCTCGATCAGTTCTCGGAAGATGCCTTCAGCAAGATCATATTTTTTCTGTTGGGTATACAAAGACGCGAGCGAGTTATTAGTCTGTGCCACTTGGATGTTGTCTGGACCAAGCAGAGAGAGCTTGATCTGTTTCGCACGCTGGTATAGAGGTAGCGCCGTTTCGAAATCACCCAGACGCATATTGGTTGATCCAAGGTGATCCAGAGTAATCGCGAGTTCGACTGCATTCGGATCTTCACTGTCGAAGAGGAGCTCGCGCATTGCAAGAGCCTTCTCGTAGTTCAACTTCGCTTTTTCAAAGTCATTCATGAAGTATTGAGCACGAGCGATATTGTGTAGAGATCTTGCTATTTCAGGATGTGGAGCCGTGTGCATCTTGCTCTGGATCGAGTTGACTTTGATGAATGATGAAAGAGCTCTGTTAAAGTCCTCGTACCCAAGGTACGCTTCACCAATGTTCGTATAGAAAACCGCAAGACTCTCTTTGTCGCTCGTGAAAATGGTCTCGCCGTGATCGGAATACAGATCAAGCAAGCGTTTTGCAAGTGCTGGACCCTCGCCTTTCTGGACATCCATCTCCTTGAGCGTGGTCAGCATGTTGTCCAGCGCCAATCGAGATCGGAAGAGCA
>WUAJ01000304.1 GCA_009827215.1 Phycisphaeraceae bacterium | reverse complement strand
GCTCGCATGGTCCATGACGACGCCAAGCTCCAGCTCGCAAGAGCGAAAGCCAACCACGGCTCATCGCTCGCTGCCCTGAGTCTGGCGCAAGCCAAGCTCACGGCTGCTGAGCAGAACTGGGAAGAGCCCTACGAACTGGAACGCGCCGTTGCGAGCACGCAAGCGCACCTCGATGGACTGAACGCGGAGCTATCGCAGCTCCCCTCGCTGATCCGCACCCAGCAAGCACTGCTCATCAAAGCGGAAGAAGAGCACAAGAGAATCGAGACCGCGTATCGGAACAATGCGACCTCTGAGATCGAGTACATCGCGGCGCGAGAGGAACGGAATGCACAAGCCGCGCGTCTGGAAGCGACACAAGCACAGGAGAGCATCCTCGTCGCTTCGATCTCACAAGCAGAAGCAGACCTCAGCGCGAAGCGGCGAGCACTGGAACTCCGGATAGACGATCGCGAGCGACTAGAAACTACAAGAGCCCAAGCGAGTCTCGCGCAGAGCGAGGTCGCGTTCCGTGCAGCGATTCTCGACGAAGCACAGCTCGAACTGGAGCGGATGACCATCCGCGCCCCGATCAGCGGCTATGTCCAGCGACGTCTCAAAGCGCCGGGAGACAAGGTCCTCAGAGGAATGGACGACCCATACTCGGCGCATATCGCGCACATCTACGATCCTTCGAAGCTCCAGGTCCGCGTCGATGTCCCCCTAGCCGACGCATCTCAGGTGTTCGTTGGTCAGCGATGCGAAATCGTCGTCGAGGTGCTCCCCGACCGTACCTTTGAGGGCGAGGTGCTGATCGTGATGCACGAAGCGGACCTTCAGAAGAACACGCTCCAGATCAAGGTCCGTGTGATCGATCCCGATCCGGTACTGCGTCCCGAGATGCTCACGCGTGTGAAGTTCTTGCCGGATCAATCTACGCCGCAACAACAAGCCTCTGATCGACAGAGCATCAAGGTCCCGGCGAGCGTGCTTGATACGAGCCGCGACGCACAGCAAGTCTGGATCGTCACAGAGCGCAACAACGGACGAGGCGTGCTGCGATCGGTTCAAGTCTCCATCGAGTCCCAAGAAGACGGCTGGGTCACACTCGACGCCGACATCGCGCCCGGCGCCCTCATCGCGTCGGACCCCGCATCCTGCGCCCAAGGTGAGCGCGTGCGATTTGTTCCAAGCACTGGAGGTGCGTCATGAGTCTGATTGTCTGCGAACGCTTAACTCGCGAATACCGCAAAGGCGAGAATGTCATCCGCCCGCCCGATGAGCTGACGCTTGAGGTCCCGAGGGGTGATTTCCTCGCATTGATGGGTCCGAGCGGGAGCGGGAAGACCACGCTGCTGAATCTCATCGCTGGGATCGATTCGCCGACCAGCGGATCGCTCACTATCGACGGCACCGACATCAGCACGCTCTCGCGGAATCGACTCGCCGCGTGGCGATCGAGCCATGTGGGATATGTCTTCCAGCTCTACAACCTCGTTCCGGTGCTCACGGCGTACGAGAATGTCGAGCTCCCGTTGCTCCTCCACAACCTGAGCCGAAGCGAGCGTCACGATCGGGTCATGACGGCATTGGAGCGCGTCGGGATCGCAGATCGCAGCGACCACTTCCCGCGCCAGATGTCCGGTGGGCAAGAGCAGCGAGTCGCGATCGCGCGAGCGATTGTGACCGATCCAGCGATCATTGTCGCCGACGAACCGACTGGTGATCTGGATAAATCATCAGCGCATTCGGTGATGCAGCTGTTGCAGTCACTCAATCGCGAGCTCGACAAGACCGTCATCATGGTCACCCACGACCCCAAGACCACCGACTACGCGAAACGGACCCTGCACCTGGATAAGGGGCAGCTCGTGGAGCAGAACATGGAAGCGGAGGCGCTCGCATGAAAGCACTCCAGTGCATCCCCTATGTCCTCAAACAGATCACACGCAATCGCGTGCGTTCCTTGCTGACCATCATGGGGATCGCGATCTCGATGTTCCTGTTCACCTCTGTGCAAGCAATGAATCAGGGGGTGACCATCGCGACGAGCGAGACCGCGAATGACACGACGCTCGTTGTCTATCGCGAGGATCGGTTCTGTCCCGCGACCAGTCAACTCCCGCAGGATTATCAGGGGCGCATCGAAAGGATCGACGGTGTCCAAAGTGTCACGCCGATGAAGATCGTGGTCTCGAACTGCCGAACCAGCCTCGATGTCATCACTTTCCGAGGTGTCCCCAAGGACGAGTTCATCAGTGGCCCTGGCGCGAAGTTTGAGGTCATCGATGGATCATTCGATGAGTGGCGCTCGCGCACCGACGCAGCGATCCTGGGAGAAACGCTCGCTCAGCGCCGTGGACTCAAGCCGGGGATGCGTTTCGATGCCGCGGGGATCACGGCGTATGTCGCCGCGGTGGTCCGCTCACCAGACCCGCAGGATCAGAATGTCGCATACACAGCGCTGGAGTTTGTCCAGCTCGCGGGAAGGGATCAGCTGGGTATCGTGACTCAGTTTAATGTGAAGGTCGAGGAGTCCTCCATGCTCGATCGCGTC
>WUAJ01000303.1 GCA_009827215.1 Phycisphaeraceae bacterium | reverse complement strand
GCCGCGAGCATCGTAGTGGGGATCAAGGTGAGATACGGCATAGATGGGTTGTAGCAGACGATCTTGAGCACCTGCGCCCCGCCCATCAGCAGGATCGCGGTGCGCATGGTCCGGTTCTTCCCGATCCGCGCACTAATAAACATGAGCGGGAGCACTGCGACCACCGAGGTCACCCCCCAGACAGTCCCGTTCACACCCAGAAGCGAAGACGCGGCGTCCGAGTTCCCAGAGAACAGATAGAACACCGCGATGTAGTTCGCGAACCCATTGACGACATTGAACCCCATGACCGTCATGAACACCACGCCGACAAGGATCAGGAAGGTCCGATTGCTGGTGGTCGATCGCATGCTCGATGCGAGCGATTCGCGTTTCTGTTTCGAGGTCGTCTCGATGTGCCGTTCCTTACACAGGAACGCACACGCGAACGCCGGGATCAACACCATCGCGCCTGCGAGGTACGCGACCTTCTTCATCCCATCGACTTCGTCCCCAGTGCCTTTAAAAATATCCCAGTGCGACATCGCATAAAACCAAGGCGTGATGATCGCCCCGAGATTGCCGATAAAGCTCTTGGTGGAGAACAAACGCGTCCGCTCGTGGTAATCGTCCGTCATCTCCATACCCAGAGCGCCGTGGGGGATCTCGAACATAGTGACGGCCGTGTAGAACACCAACGACGTCGTCAAGAAGTACCAGAACTGCCCCGATGCATCCCAATCCCTCGGCACGGACCACATCGCGACAAACGACACAGAAACCGCGAGCCCACCAATTAATATATACGGACGGCGCCGACCCCAAGGGCTACGCGTGTTATCCGAGAGATACCCCATAATGGGATCAGTCAACGCATCCCAGAATCGCGGAACCATCTGTGCCACACCGACAAGGATCGCGCTGATCCCGAGCCCGACATTCAGAATGAGCCCCGACAACTGACCGACAGAGTTGAACAGCGCGATAGGAACAAAGCCGCCCATTCCGTACGCGATTAGTTGGATCCAAGGGATCCGATCTCTCGCGGCGGTTTTGTGATGCTCTGATCCTTGAGCCATGCGTTCTCCAGCAAGGTCGATTGTGAACGATTCATAATACGAGTGGATAGAGAAATGCCCCGCGACAGGCGCGGGGCGAATTGATTATTTAACTTGAAACATAAGGATTCCCAATGCGATCATGGGCAGCCGTCACTGTAGATCGACAGGAACTCTGAAACATCAAGGAAGTTCCAACTACCGTCGTCGGTCAGGTCAGCTTCAGGACTCTGCATACTGAACGCGTTGAGGAACTCGGAGACATCGAGGAAGTTCAATGCGCCAAACGGTTCGGCAAGGTCAGCGTCGCTGCAGCCATCGCCGCCCATGTCCTGCACAATACAGAGGTCATCTACAAAAACAGTACCAGTCGGATCAGTCCCAGGACCAAAGTCTCCACCGAAGAAACGGAATGGGAGGACGGTAACGCTTGTCGGTTCGGGTGGGAAGTCCCCAACCGCGAGGATCTGCTCATCGGTAACTGTGAAGGAGAACGGCATCCACTCGCCTCCGGTTGAGTTTTCCGGGAATGCAAACTCAAACGCAGACCAGATTGAAAAGTTTGGTGGTTCGCGACGAAACTCAAGTTTCACGCCAACGATTGTGTCCTGAATGACTTCGCCACTTGGAACAAGGTAGTAGCCTGAGACAGTCACATCACCACCAAGGTAGACATAGTCTGGATCATACAGATCGCTGCCGTCCGGACGAAACAGGTTGGTGGACCATCCCTTGAAGCGATCAGATGTCCCGCTTGATGGCTCCAGTCGGATGGACTTGTTCCCGGTCCGCACGAACGCGCCCGGATCATTGATATCCACGTAGTCATCAGATTCGACGTTGAACCCTGTCCATCCCAGTGGCAATGACGGGAACGCGGGGTTCGAGGTTTCAAACCCCGGATTTGTCAGCAGGTCCGTCTCATCATTTGCTACTGCATTTGAACTGACGACCATTGGTACAGCGATGCCCGCGGCCAGCACTGCATGAAGTTTCCTCAACATCTCGCTTCTCCTTGTAGGAATCCATTGTTAGACTCCTCCAATGTAAAGGTTTTCATGTCCAATACAAGCCCTGATCACTCAAAACGGCGATTTATTTTCATTTCCGAGCCAGTAACCAAACGTTTTCCGAACTTTAGGGGCTTGCCCTTGATCCAAGGGACTCGCCGTTCGTCTTGATTACGCGAGCAAACCAGTGGTACGAATCCTTTGGGATCCTCTTGAGCGTCTTGTAATCGATATAGATCAACCCGAACCGAAGCGCGTACCCCTGCGCCCATTCAAAGTTATCCATAATCGACCACTGGAAATATCCCTGGATATCAACCCCGTCTTCACTCGTACGCTGCAACTCGATCAGATATCTGGATAGGTAATCGATCCGTCCATGATCGTGCACTTTGCCGTCGATATGGACCCAGTCCATCGACGCGAGCCCGTTTTCTGTGATCACGATCGGCAGCCCGTACCGCTCTTGCAAGAACTTCGGTCCGAAGTACAACGATCGCGGATTGATAGTCCATCGAAACATCGTTGTTGGATACCCGACCGGATC
>WUAJ01000302.1 GCA_009827215.1 Phycisphaeraceae bacterium | reverse complement strand
TCTGTGCGTTCCCGCAGTCTTGGATACCGCCTGGACCGGTGAGTGTGTCCATGCGTTCGTCTTTGAGGCGCTTTCCGGTGCCGTGCTCATTAAAGAGACGAGCTTGTGAAATCGCTTGCGGGCCAATAAAGCTGGATTCCCATTGGTCTTCGTGATCTTTCTTGATGAACTGAGGACACGCTTCGAGACAGCAGCCGCAGGTCATGCACTCGGAGAGCGCATAGCGCATCTGCTGATGATCGTGGTCTTCTTGTGGACCCGCGCCGAGGTTGTAGGTGCCGTCGATCGGGACCCATGCCTTGACACGCTCGAGTGCGTTGAACATGCGAGTACGATCAACCCAAAGATCTCGGATGACGGGAAACTTACTCATCGGTTCGAGGACGATCTCGTCACCTTCGCGAGGAGCGTACTCGTCGATGAGGCACGAGCAGGACTGACGCACGCGTCCGTTGATGACCATCGTGCACGCACCGCAGACTTCTTCCAGACACCCCGAATCCCAGACGACCGGCGTAGTCTCTTTACCATCGACGGTCACTGGATTCGCAGCAATGTGACGGAGTGAAGAGATCACATTGGATCCCGGCTCTGTGGGAACCTTAAACGATTCCCAGCGCCAGGGTTTGCCTGGACCGTCGCAGCGTTTGATCTTGAAGATCACGCTGCGTCCCTCCACAGCGACGGCGCGATTCGCCTTGCGTTCCTCAGCTCCGATGATGCTTGCTTGAGCAGCTCCCATATGTTCGTTCCTTTCGAGGGCGATGGGTAGTTTTCAACCAGTGCGGCTTGTTTATGCGTTCGCTGGTTCTGGGGTCTTGGATTCAGCTTTCTCAGGTGCGGTCTTGCCGTAGGTGCGAGGACGCAGCTTGACGAGTCCTGCTTTGACCGGGACGAACTCGATGTCCGACTTCCCAGTATTCGGATTGAACTTCGCAACAGAGGCTTTCCAGAACTTCTCGTCATCACGCTCAGGGAAGTCTGTGCGATAGTGACTCCCACGCGATTCCTCACGCAGCAGTCCCGCTTTCGCGATCGCTTCAGCGAGGATGAGCATGTCCCCCACTGTTCGCGTGAAGCTGAGCGATTGGTTCGTCCACATCGCGCCGTCGCCGAGTTGAACATTCTTGTAACGCTCAGAGAGTTCGTCGATCTTATCGAGACACTTCTGGAGTCCTTCAGCGGTTTTGACTACCGTGGACTGGTTGTTCATGATCTCGCCCAGTTCGAATGCGATCTGGTATGGGTTATTCTCTTTGTTGCCGTTGTTGTTGGTTGTCGTTGCGAGCAGCGCGTCGTGCTTGTCCTGCTCCTGCTTCACGGCGTTGTCATAGACCGATTGATCAACCTCCGAAACCGCGGCGTGATTCTCGTCGCGGATATAGTTGACAACGGAAACACCATTGCACAGACCATCGAAGATACAGCTCAGCAGAGCGTTGGCGCCGAGTCGCGTAGCGCCGTGGTACGCAAAATTGACCTCACCAAACGCGTAGAGGCCGTTGATGTTGGTCATCGCGTTGTTGTGCGCGCCGATGGTCAGTCCGTGTCCCTGCTCGTTTCCAACAGGAATCGGATTCCCAGGCTTGTGCTCCGGCATCGGATCATCAGGGTTGTAATCCCCCGGCGTGTAGGTTGTCCACAGTCCACCCATCGAGTAGTGGACCGCTGGGAAGATCTTCATCGGAGTGAAGCGTGGGTCTTCCCCGGCGAACTTCTCGTAGATGTCGAGGATGCCTCCAAGTTTTTCCGTGAGGTAGTCGGGGTCCTTGTGGGTCAGGTCGAGATAGACCTGGTTCTGTCCGTTGATCCCCATGCCGTCGTTGACGCAGACATCGAAGATCTCACGCGTCGCGATGTCACGCGGGACGAGGTTGCCGTATTTGGGGTAGCGTTCTTCAAGGATGTAGTAGCGTTCATTCTCTGGGATGTCGTTTGGTTTGCGTGTATCGCCCTTCTTCGCAGGGACCCACACACGACCACCTTCGCCGCGTGCGGACTCGGACATGAGTCGGCACTTGTCGGCGCCAGGGATCGCGGTTGGGTGGACCTGGATCATCTCGGGATTGCCGTACCATGCGCCCGCTTGGTAGCAGCGCGACGCGGCACCACCTGTACAGATGACCGAGTTGGTGGACTTGCCGAACACCAAGCCGCACCCGCCCGTCGCCATGACGACCGCATCAGCGCGGAAGCTGCGGATCTGCATCGTCCGCATGTCCTGAGCGACGATCCCCACCGCTCGTTTGTTCTCGCCTTCACCCTCAGTGATTGGGTAGAGGAACTCCCAGAAGTTGTACTCCGTGACTTTGCCTTCGGAAACAAATCGTCGGTTCTGTTCATCCAACGCATACAGGAGTTGCTGACCAGTCGTCGCGCCGGAAAAGTGGGTCCGCTTGAAGAGCGATCCACCAAAGAGTCTTAGATCGCGATAGCCCTCGCTTGAACGGTTGAACGGCACTCCCATGCGATCGAGCAGATCGATGATTTTGGGCGCCCAGTTTGCCATCTCAAGCACTGGATGCTGATCGTTGAGGA
>WUAJ01000301.1 GCA_009827215.1 Phycisphaeraceae bacterium | reverse complement strand
TGGCTGTCCAGTTTCGACGTGATCGCCTTCGAGGACCAGCATCTCTTCGATCACTCCATCAGCGAGCGCGGTGGCCGCGACAAAGTAGGGTTGTGCTTCGAGCCAACCCGCGGCTTGAACCATGCGGGTGCTCCTTGGGGGCTCAGATTCACTGATGGATTCGATGCTTAGCTCAGCAGGATTGCTGCTTGTCGCGATGATCGCCTGCTCGATTTCGATCATGCGAGCGGGGCGCAGCAGTGGCCACGCGCTCCACGCGATGAGCGCGAGCATGCAAGCGCCCACCCCAAACGGGATGATTACAGGGAGGGGAGATCGACGGGGAAGCGCCCGCGACCTGCCGAGGTCTGGTTGGGAAGTCATGTCAACTCCGATTCAGTTGTGATATGTCAATAGAGAGCGCGCACAGGCGCACACGGACAGATCACACTGATCGTGGAGGACGCTTGAGTCTCATCAGGTGGGGCGACGAGCACAAGGTTTGTGGCTGAGCCGGATGATCAAGGAGCTCGAACGAACTCGTCACAACTTCTGGCATCAAAGGGGGCACAAACGCGCTGCCGATCGTCATATCACAGCAATCCGAAGGGCATTCCTGATCATCGCATGGTGGTGGCTTGCGGTCGCTCTCGTCTTGAACCTGCTGCGGAGTGAGGGGGCAGCAGGCATCCGATTCGGCATCGAGACTGGTTTTGATGCTCGGGACGTCACAGCCGCATTGCATCTGCGAAGTCCACGCACGCAACGGCGTGACAAGCATCGCAGCAATCAGCAGACTGGTGATTAATGTTCTCATCCGACTATTCTATCCAAAACCATTGCTGGGTAGAACCCAGTTTTCGGGTATTCATAGTTTAGATCTCATCAGATCTTCAAGTTTTTCCTATCGACTCATTGTTTGTATTCGTAGAGCGGGCTTGTAGTTGAATACGCTTAGAATCATCGGACTATCAGTTGATTGTTGATTCGAAGTATCTTGACTTAGACTGATGTGCTTTTTACTACTGCCCTCGCGCGTGTGCGTAGTGGTGTAGCCAAACCCTTTCAAAAACCTAACCGTGTATCGTAGTTTGCTACACTTGCTGTATCTTACCCGCTACTGGGTTACCCACTCAGTATCGATGGTTTCGATGAAAATGGAAAGGAAACCGATGGTGAATGGAAAGCAAGGTGCACGACGAGATGGGGTGTTTTCCGCGGCAAGAGCTCTGGTTCACGAAGAGCTTGAGTTGTTTGTAGCAGCAGGACAGCAACTTGATGAGATCTACTCCGAAGAGTTGGTGCGTGAGGACGATTTCCCTCTCGGTCCTGGTGAGAAGTATGCGGCCGAGGAAACTCCCGAAGGGGTCCGATTGAAGCGGCTTGGGGTTGCTGCGAAGTGCTTCCGATTTCCGGAGAGCCATCCGTATGACAATCACTTTGACTTCGAAGGCATCGGTCCGATCGAAGATCGCAAGCAAGCAGCACGGATGGGCATCCTCGTCATGCTCGCTGCCGCGGATCCCGATAAAGGGGAGGTGATTACGCCGGCGATGGGAGTGCTTGCCAATACGCCGTTTGAGATCGAAGGCGAAGGCCGACTCCCTGGGATTAGAGGGAGTCACTGGTTGTCATGGAATGAGACAGGTTGGGATGACTACAACGAACCCTCGCCTCGCGTGTTGAAACGACTGAGAGAAGCGATTGACATTGTCCGGCACGGCAGTCTTGATGCCGTGCGGAAGAGCAGGATCCCTAGCGGGGACGGTCGGCCTTGCGATAAGCCGGGGTTGAATCCGTTTGACGAGGCACATCGCTCGTTGTATGACATCATCCGTCATGTGAGCGTCTTTCGTGAGAACTCTACTCAGTGGTTGCAAACTCAGTTGCTCTGTGTTGAGCCAGAGCGTCAAGAGACGTTGGATTGGTTGATCGAGTATACAAGGGATTGGTGGGCAACTTGGACCAAGCTCGTATCTCGTACTCGGGATGCTCTCACGGGATTGGAGCTCAAAGAGTTGGAAGAACTCGTTTCGGATGCTCTTGGGGGCGTGGCCCGCCTACATGTGATATTCCAAGAACCCGTGTTTTACATGGACCACGAGCAGCCAGGGGATCATCTGTTTCGTCCAATGGGTGTGCTCGGGTGTAGGCGGGACAATGACAGATATCCGATCTCAAACTATCCAAGGGATCAGATTGATGAAGCGCTCAAGCCAATCGGTCTGTTGATCGAGCGACTGTCGATCTATATCGATGGATCGGTGGTAGTTGAACAACCTGTCGTGAAAAAGCCCAAACGCAAGAGGTCGCGTTCAGAGATCGCACACGATGAAATAAAGCTGGCTCTGTATCTCGATGAGAATCCTAGATCGAATCGTGAGGAAGCAGCTGAGTACATGGGACTCTCTGAGGGGACCATCTCCGGCTCAAGGGCTTGGAAGAATCACACAAAGAAGAAACGAGAAGCACAACAGGAAGCCCGTCCGAGTCAGTTTGACAACTTTGATTCACTCGCTGACCCCGATTCGGCAAACATCAGGAGCGCTGATGGTGGGAAGGCATCATCCCACAGATCAATCAGTGCTTCAAACGCTCGCCGTCAATGACGGGCAGGAAGAAACCGAGAAAAAGATTCACTGAGTAATCGGCGTTTCTAGCTCATA
>WUAJ01000031.1 GCA_009827215.1 Phycisphaeraceae bacterium | reverse complement strand
CTTCATGACTTCGCTAAGTGGTGCGAGCGAGGTCTCTCCGAATGCCTTGCCGAAGAGGCTGTTCCGCATGATTGTCACACGGATCTCTTTCTTCGCAAGACCGGTACGGATCGCGTTGGTGTCGTTGGAGCTGATCCCACGCAGACCGATGACGAGCGCGTTCTCTTGGTCGCCGACGCGATCGACATAGTCTTGGATCATCATTTCTTTGACTGGTTTACTCATCTGATGACCCCTTTATTCTTCTTCACTCGCCAGAGCAACCTGGACCCCTGGGGTCATGGTGCCGCTGAGCGTGATCTTCTTGATGTAACGACCCTTCACCGCGGAAGGACGCGCCTTCTCGATCGTGGTCACGAAGTGGTTGTAGTTCTCGAGCAGATCCGCTTCCGAGAAGCTCATCTTGCCGAGGATCGCGTGGACATTCCCGCCCTTGTCGGCGCGGTACTCGAGCTTACCAGCCGAGAAGTCCTTGACGGCTTCGGCAACCTTTGGAGTCACTGTCCCGTTCTTCGGAGATGGCATCAGTCCCTTTGGACCGAGCACCTTACCCAGAACGGACATGACACGCATCATGTCAGGAGAAGCGATCGCGACATCGAAGTCGAACCATCCACCCTTGACTTTATTCACGAGTTCGTCGCCGCCAGCTTCGACAGCACCAGCCGCCATCGCGTCTTTGACATGCTCAGGAGCACAGAACGCGATCACTCGCTTGGACTTGCCGATCCCCTTTGGGAGCGAGACCGAGCCGCGGATCATCTGATCCGCGTGCTTGACATCCACGCCGAGGTGCATGCTGATCTCGACCGACTGGTCGAACTTGGTTCCTTTGAACTTCTTGACTGCCGCGACGGCTTCCGGTGCTTCCAATGGCTCAGCGGGAACCAGAGCAGCGTTTTCTTTTGCTCGTTTGGTCATACCCATGATTAGCCCTCCACCGTGATGCCCATGGAGCGGGCGGTCCCAGCGATGATCTTCATCGCCGCGTCGATATCGTGTGCGTTCAGGTCTTCGCCTTTTTCTTCAGCGATCTTCTTGCACTGCTCAGCAGTGATCGAACCAACGATGTTCTGTGGTTCGCCGGATCCCTTCTCGAGACCCGCTGCTTCCTTGATCAGCACAGACGCTGGAGACGACTTGATGTCGAACTCGAACGAACGATCGTTGTAGACGCGAACGACACAACCAACGATCTTCCCGTTGAGTTGACCGGTCGCGGCGTTAAACTGCTGAATGAACTGCCCAGGGTTGACACCCTTTGCACCGAGAACAGGACCCAGAGGCGGAGCCGGCGTTGCCTGCCCTCCCGGAGCCATGATCTTAAACTGCTCAATTAACTCTTTTTCGGCCATTTGATCTCCACCTCCCACACACGCACTCGTTCAATCGAACACCCGATCTGGCCAGACCGGCACGCCTGTGGTTCACACGGTTCACAATGATCCCAGCACACCACGCGATGCGCCGGGCCCCGACTCTAGACCGCGCCGATCAAACAGTCCAGATCCCAGTGTCTATTGATCTGTCAATTCAGCAGTTCCATCACACCCGGCAAGTGAAACTACACCCCAAATCTTCCAGCGACACCAATCAAAGCCCAATCATTCATCAAGGCTTGATCAGCAAGAACGCGTCCACGATCTCCTGCTCGAGTCCCAGACCAATCGCCCGATCGAGCATCTCGCCTGCGCGTTCGTATCGCCCCTCGGCTTGCATGAGAATCGCGACGAAGAACCACCGCTCCGCAGTTGGATACCGCTGAGCGTGCTTGACGCATTTGACGAGCAGCGTCCTGAGTGTCCCCTGATCGATCCCAAGAAACTCCGGATCAAAGGGATCGGCGCCAAGAGCCGGATCATTCATGTACGCGTTGTGCATCATCTCGATCGCGATGTCGAGGTCATTCATCAATCCCACAGCGATCGCGAACTCACGGAGCACCACCCAATCTTCGGGATTGTCTTGGAGATACGAGCCATAGGACCCGATTGCCCACTCCGCGATTTCACGATGGAAGGGCTCTTCTTTGAGTCGAGGAAGATCGAGGTACGGGCAATCTGGATTGTCGCAAAAGTGTGCATAACCGTCCGGGGTTGTCGGCCTCTCAACCCCACGCATCTCATCGCGTGCTTTGGCAAGCTTCTCGTACTTGACAATTCTGGAGTTGGGATGATCGATTACATCGTTGTCCGAGGTTACCAGTTCTTTCCATGGTCCATGGATTGGATCATTCGCAGGGCGCTCATAGCGCCAAGTGCCGGGACCAAAGCTGTAGCTGAATCGATAGGTAAATGTCCATGTGACCGTCCCCCCACCGCTGGTGGTGTAGGTTCCTGTTGTCGTGCCGGGCTGACCACCCGACTGTCCAGAGCCGCCGCTGGTTGTCACAGTGGTCGTGCCTTGGTTGTTGCTCACGCTCGTTTGAGCATGCAATGAGTGCGACAGCGCAACTATCAATGAACTCGCAACGATTCTGATCTTCTGTTTCATGCTCATCCCCGTTCAGGAATAGAAGTCAAACGCATCATGGTGTGTTTACCATGAATGCCTCAGCGATGGAATCATCGAGTCCGAGCTCGATCGCTCGATCAAGCATCTCTGATGCACGCTCGAATCGACTTTCGGCCTGCATCAGGACCGCTACCACAAACCACCTTTGAGCACTCGGTGCTCGATGCGCATGCTTCACGCACTTGACAAGGAAGTCCCTGAAACTACGCGAATCGATCCCGAGAAACTCTGGATCGAATGGGTCGCTGCCGAGCTCGGGATTATTGAGATACGCCGAATACAACACATCGATCGCGATATCCAGATCCATCAGCACACCCACGGATATTGCGAACTCCCTGAGCACATACCAATCCTCAGGATTGATCTCAAGATACATGATGTACAACTCGATCGCGTACGGTGCGTAGGTTCGACTCAGAGGCGTTGACTCCACTCGATCCCGATCCAGATACTCACAATCCGGATTGTCGCAGACATGATACAGACCACCCGGAATCCGCGGCCGGACGAACCCGCGCATCCGATCCCTCGCGCGTTGCAGACTGTCGTAGTTCTCAAGCCGAGCGTTCGGGTGACCAACCTCATCCATGTCCGAAGTCAGCAGTTCCTGCTTCGGACCTTCTAAGAAGATCCGATCGGGTTTTTCAATGATCCATCCGACACTGCTGCTCCAGCTGTAGTGCGAACTGGTTTTGGTCCAGCGGACAACATTCCCGTTCGGAGTGCGATACTCACCAGAAGTTGCTTCGTGATATCCCGGCTGACCAATCACAGGAACAGAGGTACCGCAGAGCAGAGTAATCAAACTTATCAGCATAGCACTACGCTTCCACACCACGGCTCCCCTTTCGTTGTCCCGCATTCGATCCGTCTGTGAATCGATCCGGTTGCACCCTCGACCCCATCTCCACCTACAGTCTCGCATGAAAAGAGCATCATTCCAAGCCCTCGTCACTACATCCGCTGTTTTTTGCTCACTCCCATTTGCGGGATGCTCAGGAATCGGATTTGTTGGTTCTTCCGGATCAAGCATTACTCGCGATTCATCCGGATTGGTCTTTGAAACGGAATATCCGATTCGTGCGTATACCTTCGACGATCGAAACACTGCTGATGTATTCCTGACGGATCTCTCGGATGCTGAGCTCTCTGCATTCTTCACTGAATCACGCGACTGGTCTCAGATCACAGGGACCATCGCTCGTGTGCATCTCTTCCTCAATCCAAAGCCGGGACGAACACCAATCGAACCAACCGCGGCGTCCGCTTCCGTACGCTGGATTGTCATCACTGAAGGCGAGATCGGTGTCTACGACGGCGCCGGATTCATGATCCCAGGAGGACGCGTGACCGGAGGTTCAATCTCAGGTTCAATCCGCAATGCCCCGCTCAAGCTCACACGCAAAACACCTGGATTCGCTGATCCGCTTGTGACTCCTGAAATCGACATCAAGTTTGGAACCAAGGTTGATGATCAGAGCGCCGATGAACTCGCCGCACGAGTCGAAGCCCTCGCGGCTCGCGCTGAGCCAATCAACTAATAATCCCGCGAGTAAATACTCGCGGGACTTGAAGTTCAAAGCCAGAATCTGATTACGGACATCCCGCAGCGTACTGCGCGAGGAACTCACTCACATCGAGGAAGTTGAAGTTCCCATCGGATATCAGGTCCGCACTTGGATCCTGCAAACCATACGCAGCGAGGAATGCGGACACATCGAGGAAGTTGAGTGAACCATCCTCCTCAAAGTCTGCGGCACAATCAGCACCACAAACTTGCGAAGCAATCATGAATGCATCAATCCCGGCTTCGACGAGCGAATCTGCCCCTTCGTCAGAGATTGTCACTCGCATCTTGAAGATCTGGGTAGGTTCCACATAATCAGCAATGCGATAGCGTTTGATCACCCAACCATTGGTGTCATCGATCTCGTCAACCGGGAACCAGTTGATCCCAACATTCGGCGAGAATTCAACGATCAATCGCTCGTCGTCTTCAGTATTCACCCATGCGGAGAAAGTCACGATCGGGTCATCCACGACCGTTACATCGTAAAAGTTTGAAATCGCTTGGGTTGTCCCGCCATCGAGGTCCTCGAAAATCCCTCGACCAGTAACGAAGCATCTTCCTGATCCGTCTGCATCGAAGCTCGGCCCACCGTTGTTCGTAGGATTGATGAGTGAGACGCGTTCAAAGTTCCCCGCGGTAACACCAATATCAATCGTTGTCCAGCCTGCAGGATTTTGAAAATCATCCTCAACCGCGACATTCAACTCATCGAGTGCGATGGTCGAAAGAGGCGCGATTTCAC
The DNA here is from genome assembly GCA_009827215.1 of Phycisphaeraceae bacterium. Lineage (GTDB taxonomy): Bacteria > Planctomycetota > Phycisphaerae > Phycisphaerales > UBA1924 > UBA1924. Next base: position 11,383 of record WUAJ01000031.1, on the reverse strand, counting down.
CAGCTTCTGGATACTGCGTGGTATTGCCATCGGTATCACTGATCTGGAAGTAGTAGAACAGATCGGTGCCACATTCCACAGCTGGAAGCGGTGCCTGATATGTCGTCGAGTTGACAAATGTCGATGCGATCGGCATGAACCCTGAACCGGAATCTACAAACAGCGTCGGCGTTCCAACGATGGTCCGATCGTGATCATTTGAAATCACCAACTCGACAAGATCTCCACCGTCCGGTGAAACGAAGTTAGGCGCTGGAATGACATCCGCTTGGATCGTGCGCGGAGCAGCGATGCCCATCGGATTCGCGAGCGCATTCTGGAGTGCTGCATTAAACAGATTGCAGCCATTGTTCCAGCCACCCCCTGAACCACAACCAGCATTGGTGTGGATACCGATCGCTTGGTTGTTGTTTTCATCAAGAATGACGGATCCAGAGTTTCCGCCAGTGGTATCGGTCGTGTAGCGGACGACATTGCCTGAGTACCCTTGGAAGGGACCAACATGGGTTTTCTGAATGCCATTCCATGTTGGAGAAATTGGGAATGAAGTCGTGCCGTATCCAGTGATGCGAATCGGACGACCGTCATTTGGGATTGTTGATGTCGCAAGCGTATGAGAATCACCCTGTGCCTGAAGCGGAGTCAGTCCTGTGTCTGTATTGTCAAAGACACCAAAGAAACCCCAGTCGTTCCCAAGCGTGATGCTTCCGGGAGTCGCTTGGACTGATGCCGCATCCAGGACATACTGATCCTGTGGCGGCGGATTCTGATACCCACCGCCGCTCGTGGAGAACGGCACATTAAACTGCACCACATCGCCGCCGGATGGACCGCAGTGCGCTGCTGTCAGGAAGGTGCTGCCGTGATCAGAGAACAACCACGCGGAACATCCTACCGGCATCAATCGCGCATCTCGTGGGTCATTCGAAGGAACGCGATCATCTGTACTAAAGCAGATCGATGCGGGATTCACAGAAGGCGATGCTTGCACGCCTCCGATCACGACTCGATCCATCTTATTTGAGTTCGGAGACGCCATGATCTCGACGCGAACCGCGTTGCCGTTGAAGTACGCTGTAGTGTTTCCCCACACCTGCAGCGCCTCATAGTCGAGGTATTGCTCATAGCCATCCAACAACGAGGTCACACGCAGATAGCTCTCGCGTGCATTATCTGTGGCGGATGCGAGATCAACCTGATCAAACTCAAGCCGAAGCCAAGATGCGTCCTCAACTCGGACAACCTCTGACCAAATGACCTCTTGAATCTCGCTCTGGCCATCAACTGTGCCGCCGTATTGCTGACCCAAGATCTCGGTCGCGATGACCATCCCTGAGTCGATGTTCATATCGATAAGACGGATATCCGCTTCAAGTTTCTCAACCGGGATGTTCTCAAGTGTCTGACCGCTCGGCGCGGCAACAACCCCAGTTGCGACGCCGCAAAGCGTCAGCAAAGCTGTCATGGAATGCATAGACAATGTCCTCCTCGCCGAGCAAGAACCCCGGCGATCTACCTTCTCCAGAAATGCCCAATCACACCATCAAGCCCACGAGGATGGCGTGGTGTTTACACAACGATTGGACACCCTATCCGATCGGAGGGTCCGATACCAGATAGAAATGGGGTACATACCAATAAGATCGTCTAAAGTGCCCTGAAATAGGGAGGTCTCCCGATCATTCCCCGTACCACTTGTCCAGAGTCTGCTCGCACGCACCTCTATAAAGCACCTGTAAACGGCGATCGCTGAGCTTGTGTCCATGCAATGCCGGGGCGCTCAGCTCGTCGTATCGCTCAGGATCGCACATCGCGAGATCTGGATCCGCGATATTCGACTCACCTCGATAATCAGTTTCATACATTGTCCGGAGCGCCCAATAGCGAGACGCGTAGAGATCGAACGCCTCGTCTTCACTACTCGCGAGTTGATTGCCAAACTCTGGACTGTCTGGATCAGTCGAGATCAGATGCTGATCGTGCGTAACGATGTCTGATCCAAAAACGACGCGTCCCTCGAAGCGATCAAGGAACGCGACCAACTCATCGGTTGGTTGCTTCGACAGTTCCCGGATCATCCACTTGGTCGCGCTGGTATCGAGCACCAGGTCGGCATGTCGATCCATCAACTCTGTGAGGAATCCGAGATCTTCTGGACTACCCCCCATATGTGCACCCAAGCATCGCATACCTGTTTTCTCGAGCAATCGATTGAGTGATTCGTATTGATCGCGCTTCGTGCCGTAGACGGAGGCATCCTTGTACATCGTCGAAAACCATGTGTCAGGATCCGCGACATGGACCATGAGGTTCATCCCCAGTTCCTTGGCGCGCTGAGCGATCTTGAGTTTCCAAGGCGAATCAAACGGCACGATCTCTTCCGCAGGAAGACCAATCGCGCCAGCATAATCCCGCAAGCGTGGCGCTCCCCAGAACTTGACCATCCGCGCTCCGAGTGCGTGCCACTTCTCAAGATTCTCAAGAAATCCTTCTGTGTGCGCCCACTTGCGATCCTCATGCATGTATTCAGGGATCGCGACGAAGCGGATCCGATCCCCCATCACTTCCTTGACCTTCTCAGCGTGTGCGAGTTGTGTTTGCGAGTACACGCGTTCGATGCCGTAGAGATCGCACACCTCCTTGTAAACCTTCGCGGCATGCTCTCCGTTGATATGTGCGTGACCATCAATGATCGGGACGACCGGCTTCCCAAGACGCTCCGCCTCCGCTCGATAATCGAGTCCGAGACGATTCGCCGCGGTCATCTGGGTTTGCTCGCTCATCGGTCTATCCTCCTGCACTCAGGCGCGATTCAATCACCAGCTCACAAGCATAGACCCAACCGAACGGTTAGATATTCCACGAATGTCCGATTCCAGCCCCAAATCAACGAAGAAGCTCAACATCGCGCTGGCGCACGATTGGCTCGTCGCGCGAAGAGGAGGCGAGCTCGTTCTCGACGCGATCGCATCCCATCTGATCAAGAGCGGACATCGGATAACCAAGCTCTACACGATGTTCGATTCTGGGAATCCGATCACGCCGGCGGTTGATGCACTGAACAAATCGACTTCGACACTCAATCACTTTCCCAGTCCACTGCGTCGATGGTTACTCCCAATGTATCCGCGTGCTGTGGAACAGTTGAGCAAGCGCGTTGCTCACGATCATGAGCACGAGCCGATCGATCTGCTGATCTCCACTTCGTCATCTGCGATCAAAGCGCTCCACGCTCCCGATGGAGTTCCACATATCTGCTATTGCCACGCGCCGGCGCGGTATCTCTGGTCACAAAGCGAGCAGTACACGGCGCAGCGTGGATTCAAGTCCAAGCTTCGAGCCGCGGGACTCGATCACTTCGGAGATTCGCTGCGCTCCTGGGACAAACGAACTGCTTCGCATGTGACCCAGTTCATTGCGAACTCCAACTTCATCGCTCGGCAGATTGAATCGATCTACGAGCGCGATGCCGTGGTCATCCATCCACCGATCCGCACCGATTACTTCACCCCAGACGAGACACAACGAAACGAACGCTTGCTGTATGTCGGCGCGCTTGAGCCCTACAAACGCGTTGACCTCGCGATCGATGCTGCCGGAATGCTCGGACTCCCAATCGACATTGTGGGAACTGGTTCAGAGACTCCAAAGCCAAGTAACCCAGAGCACGCAAAGGCAGCGACTTTCCACGGCTTCCTCCCTGATTCGCAGGTCCGATCGATGTTCCGCTCATGCAAAGCGCTGATCCAACCGCAGGTCGAGGACTTCGGGATGACCGCCGTCGAAGCGCAAGCGTGCGGCTGTCCGATCATCGCACGACGCGCCGGAGGAGCGCTGGACTCCGTCATCGAAACCAAGACAGGACGATTCTTCGATCACGCAAGCGCCGAAGAACTCGCGGATGCGATCGACAAACTCACTGAGCATCCGATCAACTCGGAAGACTGTCGAAAGAATGCGTTGCGGTTTTCGTTTGAAGTGTTTGAGCAGAAACTTGATGCCGTGATTGAATCATTAAAAGGCTGATTGCTTACTCGACTTCTTCGGAGATCTCTTGATCGATCTCGACGGTTTCGCCCTCATGCCTGATCCCCACGACTGTGCCGACAAAGAACTCGAACGCGTTCTCGATGTCCACTCGGCGCAGGACCTCGCAGTCGATCCATGTTCGGCATTGAGGCAGGAGCGGGCTCCCAGTCACGAGCGTTTCACTCGCGAGTGTGTCGAAGGGATCGGATCCTTGCACATAGATCGCTGATTCGGCGCCGTTGAGCCGTTCTCCGAAACGACGCGTGATGAACTTGTCATCCTCATCGATGAACCCGATCGCGAAGGATCTTGAATCGCGGATGAGCGGATCGATCTCGTGTCCCTTGCGGACCGAAACCCCGATCAGCAACGGCTCGAGCATGAGCCATTGAACAGACTCGACAAGTATTCCGGATCGCGAGCCGTCGTAGCAGGAGGTCATGAGGTATCGCCCGCGCTCAATGCGAGCGATCGCGCTGTCGATGACTTGTTGCTGAACTGCGTTCAACGGCGTCTCCATGACTCCATTCGTGCTCGAAATCCAATCCGATGAGGCACTTGTGCAAAATCGACTCCATCCAGAATCGACTTCGCGCACTTCTCATAATTTCCTCATCTCTTCACACTCAAGCGTCCTCATAGTGCAAAAGCATGATAATCAGGGAGTTACGAGACGCACAGTTTGCGCGGCGACTGTTTGGACGATGAAGTCCTGTCCACAATCAGTCCCCAAAATGGCAGACTGTGGGTTCAGTGGGTTGCGTTGTGGGTCGAAGTGGGACATAATCCCATACATGACCACCACTGAGGCCCCATTCCGTGCCATTCACCGGACAAGCCAATGCGACGATCGACGCCAAAACTCGGCTGGCGATCCCTGCAAAGTTCCGGAATCGCTGGGATCCCAACCAGGACGGCGCGACATGGTTCTGCATTCCATGGCCTCAGACCAAAACACTTCGGCTCTACACCCACTCGATGTTCAACGAGCTCTATTCCGCAGGTCGTCGAGCGCCGAGTCTGACTCCATCTCCGGACCAGTCCGAGCTGGATTCGATTCTGTACTCAGCCGCCGAGGAAGTGGATGTGGATGCGAACCACCGTATCCGTTTGCCCGCATGGCAGGTCGAGACACTGTCGCTCCCACGCGACATCGTCGTGATCGGTGCGGGGGATCGCTTGGAGATCCGAGACCGAGAATCTTGGCAAGCATCGTTCAACGACAAGCTCGCGCGTATGCACGAGATCGCGGAGAAGATCAGCTCACTCCAAGCGAGGGAATGAATTACGCCTGAGGGTTCAAAGACGAACCCGATGGCACAAGCGTCGACGAGATGATCTTGCCTGCTCTGATCGTCGAGACAACCGGACCGAGTCGAGGGGCGTGAGGTTTGTGCGACCTTGCCCCACCAAGGACGGGATCGAAGCGCAAGGAAGCGCATCGGTCAGGGACACACCCCGGCAGGGGTCGCACCCAAGACTCGGAACCAACATCGCCCTCCCGACCACCACCGGGAGGGCTTTTCAATTTATGACTGAATGCACGCTCATCCCAGCAGCGTCACGGCCGCGAGAGCATCTGGGGATAATCCAGCCCCGAGAGCCCACCGGAGGTCCAGCGATAGCGATGGACGAGTTTGTTCCCCTGCTCGGAATCAAAGATCGGCAAGGGGAACTTATCGAGCGGCAGGTAGTTCTGGTAATACATGTCGTGTTCATTGTTTTCTCGGTCGTGTAGCTCACTACCCGGATTCACACCCGGACGAGCGAACCCGGTCATCGCGGTGTTGATCGATCCGTCAAACATCAACTTCGCGGGCGCTGCATGATCGTACATGAAATACGGCGTCCCGATCTGCTCGCGATCGAACTCCTCGAACATGAACACCTTCGCAGACGGGAAACGGACCTCGCTCGTGAAGCGCTGAGCCACATTGTTCCCGCCAAGGGTGCCGCGGTTGGAGTAAAGGTGCGGTGATTGGTACTGCGGTGTGTATGTAGCGATGTCGTCAAAGAGCCAGGCGCTATTTGATTGCTGGTAGCTCGATCCATATGTCCAGTACTGACGAACCGCGAGATCATCCCATCCAGCACTCGATTCGTAATCACCGCTTGGATAATCAACACCGTACGGAATCGTGTTGTCGTCTTCGAGATACTCCAGCGGGTTTGCTTGCCAGCTCAGCTGCTGTGCGTCTGCGGGGTCCACCCAGAGCGGATCGGAGACATTGCCTCCCAGATAATCCGCAAGCACGAGGTGCGAGTATCTGCGGTGCATCAATCGCTCGAGCGGAGCAGACAGTCTGCCCTGACCATTAATCCGTCCGGTGCTTCTCCAGAGTATGTCCCGCGCCTGGTACGACGCGGCTTGGATGTCACTCGGCGGGACGATCATGTTCCCGGAACGGATGTTGAGCTGAGGCACGCCGGCACGCCAGGTATAGGTAAAGATTCGATCCCCGTTGTCGAGCGCGTACATCCCCGATCCCTGACCGATGGTCAGCAGGTTCCCCTCGCTGGTCATCCCCTGCATGCTCGATCGCACTCGGCTCAGCGACGGCGCCAAAACAGCACTGGCGCTGACAACAACCGCTAGCACGACCGTGAGTTCAATCAATGAAAACGCGCGTGAAGCTTCCTTCTGCATTTGGTGTCCCTTCTCAATTCAGATATAATAAGTCCCTACGACGCATACGCTGTGCAACGCATCCGTTGCAATATCCGTCCCATATTGCATCCGGATGCGATTAAACAGCAGGTTCGTGTTTGATAAGGACTACAACCGTTTCAGGTCGAGCCTAAACGCCTTTTCATCGCTCTGCGCAAGCCCCAATCGGTGATTCCGGGGAACGCGACACTCGCGCCCAGCGCCAGCCGAACAGGCAAACTCGTCCAGACCTCGCCTCTGGGTTTACCTAGACACTTGACGATCGCTCGTGCCACTCGATCTGGCGATTGCATGAACCGCTCACTCGATCCTGCGAGATCCAGATTCCCCCCCGATCTTTTCGCGGCTTCGTCGAAGAACTCAGTTTTCGTCCCGATCGGATGCACACTCGAGACATGGATGCTGGTGTTGTGCAGTTCCATCCGCATCGCGCGACAGAAGTGATCCTGCGCCGCTTTGGTCGCGGAGTAAGCGCCGTAGTGCGGCAGTCCGATCTTGCTCAAACAACTCGCAACCATCAACGCGTGTCCGGATCCTTGATCTTTGAATCGAGCTATCGCAGGCTGGACCAAACGGAGTGATCCGAAGAAGTTGGTCTCGAACATCGCTCGGATATCTTCTTGCGACGAGGTATGGCACGCTTGCTCGTGTCCGTATCCCGCGTTTGCAAGCACAGCGTACATCGAACCGAATCGATCAATACACGATTCGATCGCTCGCGTGCAGTCGTCGTCTGAATCCACCGATCCGGCGATAACATGCGATCGGTCTTCGCCGATCTGACTTGAGAGTGATTGGAGACGATCCTCGCGGCGCGCCATGAGCGCGACTTTCATTCCTGCTTTGGCGCATGCAATCGCCGTCGCGGCTCCGATCCCAGAAGACGCGCCACTGATAAGGATCACTTTGTTATTCAGATCAACCACTGGATGATCGCAATAGAGGTTGGGTACTCAGTCCGCGTTCGGATCGAGTGTATCAGCGGCTGAGCTGATGTCTTTCCCGATGCCTCGGACGGTGTTGCACGCGCTCATCGCGAGGATTCCCCCGGCGAAGAGGATCGCGGCCAGAACTTTGGCGGTGTCTCGTACTGTCGAGCGTTTCATTGCTGTGCTCCGTCATTGCTATTGGACGCGCCCTCTCGTTCCGTAGAGCGGGTGCTGATCCAGCGGAGTTCATCCATACCCCAGACTATCGACCAGATCGCATAAAACGCTGCACCGATCGCACAAATCACGAGGACGCGGACTGTCTGGATGGACCATTGATTTGGGAGTGCCCAGAGTCGTTCAACGCTGAGGATGATGCCACCCATCAGGATCGCACCGATGATGATTTTCAAGATTGGATAAAATGACTTGTGATGTAAATTATTGCCACTATTATGCTTAAGGCTTGAAACGCGTGAGAGCCAAATTGTTTGCAGGATCGCACAGATCGCTGTGGACCATGCAAGACCCGCTTCCCTGAGCCACCAGATCAATACCAAGTTCAGAGCAATATTGACCCCCACCATCATCAGCGCGATCCGCATCGGCGTGCGTGTATCGCCTTGCGCGTAGAACGCGCGTGTGTAGAGCTGATTGAGCGAGTACGCCCAGATCGCGATGCTGTATCCGACGAGCACCGCCGAAGCTCGGATGATGCCTGATTCGGAGAAGCCTTCCCCGAATCCAGAATAGAGCACGCGGATCAACGGCCCCCCCACCACCAACAATCCCACACTCGCCGGGATCCCGATGAACAAACTTAGACGAATACCTCGCGAGAGCATCTCGCGGAATCTTGTCGGGTCTCCAGCAACACGCGACAACGCCGGGAACGCGGCGGTCGCGACGGCGATCCCGAATACCCCGAGCGGGAACTGATACAAACGCTGCGCATAGAAGAGCACCGCATTTGCGGATTCATCGAGCGGATAGTCTCGTCCTCCGATCGTGGGACCAACCCAGTTGGGGTACATCGCGATGAGTGTGTCCGCGAAGCTGTTGAGCTGCAGCGTTCCCAGTCCGATCAGCACCGGGATCATGCGGCGCATCATCTGCTTAGCTTCTGTTGACGCGCTGCTCACGCCACGCGTCCAACGGACCTTGCCGCGCAGCGCCCAGAGGGACCAAGCCACTTGCAACACGGCTGAACCCACAGCCGCGATCCCGATCGGATACGCCCACACAGCGGGATCCGCATCTTCAACAAAGAAGAACGGCAGCGACGCGCCGATGATGCAAAGATTCAGCAGGATCGGAGCCGCGGCCCATGGACCGAATCGCCCATGACTCTGGAGCATCCCTCCAAGGATCGCCGCGATACAAATCATCGGCATGAACGGGAGCATCACCATCACGAGCTTGAGCGAGTACGCACGCTCGGGATGATCCGCAGAAAGCAAGACAGCAACAAGCAATCCAAGCTCGATCAGCAGCGTGATAATCCCGGTCGTGAGCGCAAGCAACCCGATCGTCAGCGATGCGAACGCATCCGCTTTCTGTGGATCATCGTCGGCTAAGCGTGTGTACTCAGGGATAAACGCCGCGGAGAGTGCCCCTTCTCCGAACAATCTGCGGAACATATTCGGGATCGCAAACGCCGCGGCGAACGCAGAGCCCACCGCCGTATCTCCGAACACGCGCACGGTAACGAGATCGCGCACAAGACCAAAGACGCGAGACACGAGCGTCAGTCCCGCGACGGTGCGGGTGTTCTTCCCAAGTGATTGTTGCTCAGTGTTGGTCTGCACTGGTTTCAAGATCGGGTATCGGGGTCGGTCTGGGCCACTGAATCAGGCATAGATTCGGGATCGATCATGCAGCGTTTGCCGTTCTTGAAATACCAGAACACAAACAACACAAGCGAAGCGAGGATCGCGCCCGTCATATCCGCGACAAGATCAAGCCAATCAAACACCCTATCGAAGAATGGTTGGGTAAGTTCGTCAAATGCGCCGAATCCCATTCCAATAAGCCCCACGAGTAGTGCGCTTCGACGCACACAGCACTTTGATCGGACCCAGCCGGTCATCCCGAGCAGCAGCGTCCAGAGTCCGAACGCGCCGACATGGATCACTAGATCCGTCCGGCTGATTGGCCCCTTGATCGCAAGTCCCGGCCAATGCGTCGCGGTCAGCAGCGCGATCGTGTAGATCATGAACGCGATCCGAAAGGAGAGTTGGATCGTCATGGATCAGTCGCTCTGCATCGGGGCTGTCTGTGGATTGCCTCGCAGGACATTGATCTCCGCTTCGCTCAGCTCGGATGCTTTGATCGAAGCGAGCGCGCGATCCCATTCCGCGACGATCGAAGCGCCGAGCGCTTCGTAGTCCTGAGCTCCAGGCGCGCTGGGTTCGTACTGGAAGATCGTCTGCCCGAAGCTCGGACACTCCGCGAGCTTGATGTTCCGTCGGACTGGAGGTCTGTACACTCGAGCGCTCGCCCACGCGCTCCCAGTCTCGCGTCCAGACTCGAAGAAGCGTTCCAAGTCCGCAACAACCTCTCGTGAGTGCGTCGTCTGCTGCTCGTGCATGCACAGCACAACACCAGCGACGCGGAGCTGTGGATTGACCTGCTGACGCACCAAACCCACAGTTTCGAGAAGCTTGCTCACCCCTTGGAGCGCGAGGAAGTGCGCCTGCATTGGGATAAGCACCTCGCTCGCGGATGCGAGCGCGTTGAGCGTGAGCAGTCCCAGCGCAGGAGGGCAATCGAAGAGCACAAACTCGTGGTCCGTGTCGCGCATCGACAATGCTTTGGCGAGTCGATTGTTCCGATCCGCAGCCGAAGATAACTCCGTCTCCACCGCCGCGAGATCGGTCTCGGCGGGAATCAGATCAAGATTGTCGTCGATGTGTCGGATGCACCCAGAGATCCCTTGCTCTGGCTCCAGGAGCAGATCGTATACCGTGGGATCGTCGTCCTCGTCGACACCAACATGGAGCGTCGCGTGCGCTTGGGGGTCCAGATCGACCAGCAGCACCTTGCGTCCCTGTCGAGCGATCGACGCCGCGAGGTTCACGGCGGTCGTGGTCTTGCCCACGCCTCCTTTTTGGTTCATCAACGCGATCGTGCGTACGGGATGCTCAAACTTCTGGTCCATAGCGAGAGTATACCAGAACCATCTGCTCCAAAGTGGACTGGAACAGGACGAATCGAGCGATTCAGACCCTACTTGATCGTCAGTTCCACAGGCAGACGAACGGTCACAGGCGCCATGCACTGGCTTTGATTGCAAGTCTGGAAAGTGATCCCCAGCACTGGTTTGCCAGGGGTCGGACCGATCCCATCCGCTTTCTCGATCGCGACTTCGAACTCGATCCGCCCGTGATGGATATTGATCTGCTGATCTCCATCACCAAAGGTCTCCCCTTCGGGATATTCCGCGTAGACCGCGACGCCTTGTCCTTCGATCAGTCCCACACGCAGCGGAATGAGCGATTTGCTCGCGTCACTCGATCCCGGATTCGCGGCGACGATATGGAACGGCTCATCAATCTCCAGCGCCACTGAGAACGAAGCCGGTTCATCCTCTCCAACGTTGATCTGATCCTCTGAGACATACACGGAGACAGGATTCGCTCGAGGCGCTGGAGCGTCGGAGGCGCCAGCAAAGTCGTACGCACTCCCGATCCGCTCGCGATCCTTCATCATCGAGATCAATGCGCGCGTGGAGTTTGCGACACTGATCGGATTGGAC